>CAKZKZ010000204.1 GCA_937124495.1 uncultured Dokdonia sp.
TCCAGGAATATCTCCTTTAAACGGTTGGTATTCTTTAAAACGGTGTGCCATAATCGCCTCTCCCGCAGTAGCCGTAAGCAACTGATTACGTAATCCTATAATTCCTCTAGAAGGTACTAAGAATTCAATAATCATACGTTCTCCTTTTGCTTCCATAGAAAGCATTTCTCCTTTACGTAGCGTTACAAACTCAACAGCTCTACCAGAAACATGCTCTGGAAGGTCAATCGTAAGCTCTTCAACAGGCTCACATTTTACACCATCTATTTCTTTTATAATTACTTGTGGTTGTCCGATCTGTAATTCGTAACCTTCACGACGCATCGTTTCGATCAATACAGATAAGTGCATCACACCACGTCCATATACTAGAAACTTATCAGCACTATCTGTATCATGTACACGTAGTGCTAAGTTCTTTTCTAATTCTTTTGTTAAACGATCTTTGATATGACGAGAGGTTACAAACTTCCCGTCTTTTCCAAAGAAAGGAGAATCGTTAATAGAAAATAACATACTCATCGTAGGCTCATCGATGGCGATGGTTGCAAGTCCTTCTGGGTTTTCAAGATCGGCAACGGTATCACCAATTTCAAATCCTTCTAATCCTACAATCGCACAGATATCACCCGCTTGAACGGTATCTACTTTCTTACGACCTAAACCGTCAAATGTATGTAATTCTTTAATACGTGTTTTCTTAATCGTTCCATCACGCTTCACCAAAGAAACTTGCATTCCTTCTGAGAGTGTTCCTCTATTTAAACGTCCTATGGCGATACGTCCTGTAAATGAAGAGAAATCTAAAGATGTAATTAACATCTGTGTATTTCCTTCTTTTACTTCAGGTACTGGAATATGCTCCATTACCATTTCTAATAATGGCTCGATAGAATCTGTTTCTTTTTGCCAGTCTTCACTCATCCAGTTATTCTTCGCACTACCATATACGGTTGGGAAGTCTAACTGCCACTCTTCTGCTCCTAGTTCAAACATCAGGTCAAACACCTTTTCATGAACTTCTTCTGGCGTACAGTTTTCTTTATCTACTTTATTGATCACTACACAAGGCTTTAATCCTAAATCTAAAGCTTTCTGTAATACAAAACGTGTTTGTGGCATCGGTCCTTCAAAAGCATCTACCAAAAGACATACTCCATCAGCCATGTTTAATACACGCTCTACTTCTCCACCAAAATCGGCGTGACCAGGGGTATCAATAATGTTAATTTTAGTATCCTTATACTTTACAGATACATTTTTTGAAGTAATAGTAATCCCACGTTCACGTTCAAGATCATTATTATCAAGGATTAATTCTCCTTTAGATTCGTTTTCACGAAAAAGTTCACAGTGATACATAATCTTGTCTACCAGGGTTGTTTTACCGTGGTCTACGTGTGCAATAATGGCGATGTTTCTAATATCCATAATCTATGCCCGCGAAGGCGGGTACCTTGTTTATTAATGTTAAGCTGTACTTCCATGCTTTCTAACTAAAAGCATGCTCGCTTAGCGCGTGCAAAAGTACTCTTTTTTAATGTATAAATAAGGTATTGTAACGGATTATTGGATTGATAACGTTTTCGTGGTATGGTAGATCTTCTTTATATATGGAAAAATGATACATATACATAGGTATTACAAGGCTAAAAGATTAAGAATTCTACTATTATTTATCTACTGAAATGATTGATAGTTTCGCTTTCAAGGAACGTAGTGAGGCAGAAGTTTATGCTGAGTGTCACACTGAGCTTGTCGAAGTGCGTAGTCGAAGTACGAAACTCAATATAGACATAAGACTTTAGGAAATAAGACTAATTTCCTTAACAAGTGTCTTAGGTCAAAATTTCAAATGCTACTGTTACTATTTCTTTTTCCGCTTTCGCGAAAACTTTCTTAGTTACTTTTTAAATGGATCTACGGGTTTCCGTAAGGTGGTGTGTTTGGGAATGGGTACGTTAGTAACTATTTCAAACGATTGTAAACATGAGTGCTATTTTAAAGACAAAGTCCTAATAAACAAAATTTTACATTAAACAATTTTAAAATTACATTAGATTTGTAAATAAACATATAATAGATATATATAACATATATTATATATAATTGGATAAAGAACATATGTTCTTTATCCAATTATTGTACGCCAGCTGAAAAACATAACATATGCAAAAAATAGATTTTGTAAAAAACTTAGAAATTATAGTTGAAAAACTTCAATCTAAAGCGATTATAGAAACATTTGAAAAAGGGTTTAAACAACCTAACACAAACTATTCTTACGGATTAATTAATCCATTGCTTTTTAAATCTAAAAGTAATTTCGACCAACTTAAAACAGAAGAAAAATATAGTTCAATCCTTGATAGTCTTAATTCAAAACCTATTTATGAAGAACAAAATTTGTCTCAATTAACTACAATTTTAAGAACAAGCCTAGCAAATAGTGTTATTCAAAATGCTAATTCTGTTAGTTTATATAATTTTCATAATTCTTTAACAGCTACTCTTAAACTCTCTAAAGAAGTTTTAATAAGTAAAGACTTGAATTCTGATTTTCAAGAATCTATTGAAAATGGAATTGTTATTTTTCAAATACTTATCGAAACGGAAGGATTAGAAACTGAAAAGTATATTAAAATATTCACGGCTTTTAATGAATTGATTACAACAATTAGTAAAATATTTAATGAAACTGAGGATAAATCAGAAATCATTCTTCTTGACAGTGGAAGCGATACTAATGTCGGAATTAAAGCAGGCATTGAAACCGCAAAATCACTTTTTCTAATTTTTAAAGAAATTTGGGATTATGTAACAAGCTATA
Organism: uncultured Dokdonia sp.; assembly: GCA_937124495.1. Taxonomy (GTDB): domain Bacteria; phylum Bacteroidota; class Bacteroidia; order Flavobacteriales; family Flavobacteriaceae; genus Dokdonia. Next base: position 2,831 of record CAKZKZ010000204.1, read on the forward strand.
AGCATTATAAAGAATCTAAAAAAAATAATGCTCTTTTAGAAAGTTTATCAATTAGAGCGGAAATTCAAAAAAAAGTGGATGATGGAATAATAACAAAAAAAGAAGGTCTTGAGTATACCCATATGGTAAAAACAAGAACTGATGACTTGATAGGAATGAAAGTCCTACCTAAAAAAATTGTTACGGAACCCAATCAGATAGAAAATAAAAAATTACGTACTGAATTTGAAGGTGTAAAACTGATTTCAGGCAAGAAGGAAAAAGAAAAAGCCATCGTA
>CAKZKZ010000205.1 GCA_937124495.1 uncultured Dokdonia sp.
AAATAATTAGAGGAATCTCTAAAGTATTTATTATCATGACTTTTATGTGTTTTTACAAATGAAAATGGATTGTAAAGGTTCATTGGGTTAAATTTTGGCAATTAAGTACAGTATATTTTTTTATTTTTTATATATTGGTACTAGAGTATAAACCTGTCAAATAGTTTTACTTCGAATCTATTGAAGTATGTTTAAGAAAGAATTTTTATTTTTAGTTACTAGGCGAATTTAACATACTCTAAAAGCTACTGCAGAAATCTAGATTCTTTTGGTGTTGCCCCCTCTATCATATATTCAATACATCCATTTTGTCCTACCTATAAGATATTCAGTTTAAACCCTTTCTTTGAAAGAAGTCAAAGAGTAAATACATTCGTTTCATGGATTATAGAAAATTAATTAGTATATTAATAATAGCAATTCCTAATGTGCTATTCTCACAACAAATTTTTATTAATGAAACATTATCATCAAATGATTCTGTATATGTAGATGCCGATTCTGATTATTCAGATTGGATTGAATTATACAATAGTGGTACATCAGCGGTAAACTTGAATGGTTATTATCTCTCTGATAATAACGCCAGTTTATACAAATGGACTTTTCCAAATGCTATTATTCCTGCTAATGGGTATCTTTTGATTTGTGCTTCTGAAAAAGACACAGTTTATCCTAATGGAGAAATTCACACTAATTTTAAATTGAGTTCAAGGGGCGAATATCTGAGCTTATTAGCTGCGGATAGTACTCTTGTGGATTCACTTACAATCCCTATGGTATTTGCGAACCAATCTTATGGGCGACAACCAGATGGAAATACTTCTTGGTTTACCTTTGATACACCTACACTCAATCAGACCAATAATAATTCTATAATTACGCTTCTTTCACCTGTATTTTCTAGTTCAGCAGGTTTTTACACAGATAGCTTCTTATTATCGTTTCAAAGCTTGAATAGTGGTGATACTATACTGTATACCCTTGATGGATCGGAACCTGATATTAATAATATAGGCGGACAAATTTATACTACGAAAGATGATTATACCACTACGGATACAATTAATCTTAGTTATCAAACTTATATTTATACGAGTTCTTTTATAATAAGAGACCGGTCAATTGATACAAATAAATTATGCGACATTAAACCTGCATATGCTTGGTGGAGTCCACCTACGTCAAATATTAGAAAAAGTACCGTTGTAAGAGCCAAAGCCTATAAGCATAATGCAAAAAATAGTAAAACAGTGACAAATACTTTTTTTGTTGACCCATTGGGGGCTAACATGTATAGTATGCCTATCGTTTCTATCTCTACTACCGAAGATAACCTATTTGGCTATTATTCTGGCATACATGTTCCTGGTGAATTATTTTATGATGCTTTTCCTTTGGGAGGGTATTGGCCTAAGATAAACGCTAATTATACGCAAAAGGGGAGCGATTGGGAGCGCCCTGCTCACATCGAGTATTTTGTAAATGGCAATAAAGAAATCAATCAAAATATCGGTATTAGAATTGCGGGAAATATTTCTAGAGCTTGGGGGCGAAAATCACTTCGTCTATATGCAAAAAGTGAGTACGATCATCAAAATAAATTGGATTATCCATTTTTCGCTAATCATGTCAGAAGAGGGAACCCTTCAGAGCAATTATCTTCTTTTAAACGATTGACTATCAGGAATGGTGGAACAAATTGGGCAGACCAATTATTTATTGACGCCTTTGCTCAGTCATCTATCAAGCATTTAAATGTAGATATTCTTGCATTTAGTCCTTCCATTGTATTTTTAAATGGAGAATATTGGGGATGCATGAATTTAAGAGAACGTTTTGATCAGCATTATTTAAAAGATCATTATGACATCGAGGAGAGTGATGCCGTTATACTTCACGACCATGATGGGATTTTCAATTCTGGGCTTGCTTCAGATCCTGCACATTATCTTGATATGCGTAATTTTATTCACTTTGGAGATATGACAATTCCTGCAAATATAGATTCTGTAATGCATTTGATGGATATAGAAAACTTTGCACAGTTATTTATGCTCCAAATTTATATCAATAATAGTGACTGGTTGTCTAATAATCGTAAAT
>CAKZKZ010000206.1 GCA_937124495.1 uncultured Dokdonia sp.
CATCTATACAAATCAAACCAGCGTATGCCAAATTCCATCGCGAGTTCTACAGGGCGCTCATGATGGCGTATTTGTGTTCGTAACTCGTCTTTAGTCATCACACCTAAATCTACAGCATTTCCACGTTGCCTTACAATATTAACTTGATCTATCGCTAAGCCCGTTTTATTGTTTTCATTTAAAGCTTCAGCATACATAAGTAATACATCAGCATAACGAATTACAGATAAGTTCGTTCCGTTATAGAAATTTGTATCTTGATTAAAGGCATACTTTTTAAAATATTTTGGATGATTTAAATCAGCTTGAACTGTTGCATAAGATACTACAGCATCGTCAGCTCTACTATACATTTCTGAGTTAGGATCATCAAAAAAGATACTTTCGTAAGCACGATCACTAATTTCTCCACCTGCTGTTAAATCAGTTTTCATTTCATCAACTAACCATTGCGATGGATAAAATAATTCCCAGCCACCAAATGCGTAAGGAGATACTTGGAAATTAAATACTTGGCGTTCGTCATTTCCATTAGAGCGGTCTCCTGTAAATTGAATTTCAAAAACACTTTCGCTACCGTTTTCAGCATTTCCATTAAAGTTATCGGCATAATTTGGTAATAATGAATATCCCATACCTGTAACTTCTTGTAATTTAGTTTCGGCTTCTCCCCATTTTTCTTGAAACAAATATACTTTTCCTAACAGTGCTTTGGCTGCTCCTTGAGTAGCTCTACCTTTCCACTCTGCAGGATAACTAGTTGGTAAACCTGTTTCTGCCTCAGTAAGATCTGTTTCTATTTGTGCCCAAACTGCTGAAGGTGCTGCTTGACTAGGAAATAAATCAGCCGTATCACCACTAAACGTAGTTATTAGTGGTACATTTTCAAAACCAGTTACTAACCAAAAATAGTAGTATGCTCTTAAAAATTTAGCTTCAGCAATAAGATTGTTTTTAACATCACTTGACAAGGCTTCCATTTCTGGTACCTTTTGCAAAATTTGATTAGCTCTACCAATTCCAGCATAACTTGCTCGCCATATATTATAAGGTCCGCTCTCTTCTGTTGTATTTGTAAAACTAGCTAATGAACGCCCATAAGTTTCAGCTGTATTATTAACAACATCATCAGCTCTATATGACATAGCTGTGTACATTTCTTCAAAAAACGCCCATTTACTTCCAGTGGCACTTTGCATGGCACCATAAGCTGCTGTTAAAGCTTGCATAGCATGATCTTCAGTTTGCCAAAAACTTTCTTCAGTTAAAACTTCTTTGTTTTCAACATTAATAAAATCATCGCTACATGAATTTAAAAATCCTATGAAGAATACGATTATAATTATATATCTAATTTTTTTCATTGTTCTATTTTTTAAATTTTTTAAACTACAGTGATAGATTTACACCTAATATGAACGATTTAGATAATGGATAAAACCCTCTATCAACACCTCTTGTAAATGTGCCTCCATTTGCAAGACCTGGATCGAAACCTGAATAATCTGTAATTGTAAATAAATTACTTGCAGTTACATATATTCTAGCATTTGATATGGCTATTTTAGATGTTACAGTTTCAGGTAATGTGTATCCTATTTGAATATTTTTTAATCTAAAGTAAGACCCGTCTTCTAAGAAATAACTTGAAGGACGTATATTGTTATTTGGATCTCCAAACACATTTCTAGGAATATTTGAACCCGTATTTTGTGGTGTCCATGCATTTACTAAGTCTGCAGACATATTTTGTCTGTCAGATCTGTATAACCACATTTTCATACCGTTAAAAATATCATTGCCTTGTGTTCCTTGAAAGAATAAACTAGCATCAAAGTTTTTGTATTTAGCATTAAAATTAATTCCGTATTCAAAATCGGGTAATCCGCTTCCAAAATAGCGTTTGTCTTCATCACCTAAAGACCCGTTGCCACTAATATCTGTAAACCTTAAATCTCCTGGAGATGCATCAGGTTGAACACCATGAGCATCAATTTCTGCTTGAGTTTGGAAAATTCCATCCGCTTCAAATAAATAAAAACGCCCAATTTCTCCACCAACTTCTGTTCTTGTAGTAGGGAAGTTGTTAAACTCAATAAAACCATCTGTAAAGGATTCATTAGCAATCCCTAGTTTAGTAACTTTATTTTTTGAACTACTTATGTTTGCTGAAACATCAAAAGTAAAATCTTTATCAGAATCACTACTATAGCTAAGTGATAACCCCCAACCTTTATTTTCTAAATTCCCTCCATTTGTTAATGGGAAAGATGTAATTCCTGATGATGCCGGAATAGGCACAGATACTAACATATCTGTTGTTTTTGAAATAAAGTAATCAAAGGTTGCTTTAATACGGTTATTTAAAAGCCCTAAGTCTATACCAATATTAGTAGTAGATGTTTCTTCCCACTGTATGTCTGGTGTAGGCAAAGATGTAGCAATAGCACCGACTAAAACATTTTGACTTACTCCTTCTCCAAAAGGATAGTTTAATTGTTGGCCACCAGAACCAATTCTAGCTAAAAACAGATGGTCACCAATTAATTGGTTCCCTAAAGTACCATAACTAAAACGCGGTTTTATTTGGCTAAACAAATCTGATTCAAAAAAGTCTTCATTGTGTAATGCCCAACCTAAAGATAAAGAATAAAAATTACCATACTTATTGTCTGGACCAAAACGAGAAGACCCATCACGTCTTACACTACCTTGAAGGTAGTATCTATTCTTATAGTCATAATTTATACGACCAAAATAAGATTGCAATGTACTTGTAGAATTAAACCCAAAAGAAGATTCGTCGCCTATTCCTGCACTAAGTGCCTTTAACTGATCAGATGCTAAAGTATTGTTGGATCCGCCAACTGATCT
>CAKZKZ010000207.1 GCA_937124495.1 uncultured Dokdonia sp.
TTTTGCCAGAAGGAAAAGGAATTTTATTGATCTCAGGTTGAGCTATGTAGTTTGTGTATAATCCCTTATCATCTCTTTTAATCGTAATTCTTATAGGAGGTTCAATTCTGAAATTTCCTGTATCTCTATTGTAGAGTGCCACAAAATAAGTATCACTCTTAAATAACACACTTAATCCAAGTTCAATAGTTGTAGCTTTAGCCGCTTCTCTAAAATTAGTTATTGAATGGTCTAATTCCACTCGTTTCATTTTAAGAGATTTTTCTTGTATTAAGAAGAAAAATAAAGCTGGAATTAATAGAAGTGCTATATAGATTATTGATTCATTTGAAACACCAATTCCAAAAATCATTACAATAAATATTATAGAGATATTGTTATATGCGATTTTTTCAAATACTGTTAGTTGTATTTTGTTATTTTTTTCTATCACTTTTAAAGGACGATCTACGCCAAAATAATTACCATTTTCTAACTCCAAATAGCGCGGACTATAACTACCGCTATTGTTTTTTGCAAATAACATCTTTCCTCTGTAGACATTTTCTCCATATTTAATGCCTAGCAATCCAAACTTAAATAACGGACGCACATTTGCAAACTCTAATCGCACAATAGCAAAATCATTCGTATTTACAAAAGCGGTTCCTTTAAAGTCTTTCTTCCCTTTTGGCAAAAAGTCAATAATATATACAGGCTCTTCATCTATAAAAGTATAATCTCTGATTTCAAATTCGTACCGATTCGATTTTCTGAGGATATCAATTTTTGAATCTTCATTAAAAAAGAGTTGTGTATACAATTCAGAAATACGGTTTTTAATTTGCTCCTGAAAGTCTTGATTATCTGTATTTTCTACTTCTACTTTTACCTTATTAGCATCTTCATTAGCTGCTGTAATAGAATCTAGCTGCACTTTAGTCCCAAACAGCCCTGACTTTATTTTAAGGTAGGAATCTGGCTTTACATTTTCTTTAAAAATCGCTTCTAGACGTTCACTAAGACCATCAACAGAAACATCTTTAGACTTATCATATAACTCGGCAGCTTTGTCTACGTGTAATTTATGTTTGTTATAATTCCCATAAAAATCACCTACCGCTTCACGATAATACGAAGATTCACGAGGTACAAGTGTCGCAATACTATCAATAAGTTCTTTATTTAATTCTTCAATGCTTGATTTTTTGAATCCAAAATCTACTTTTTTCATCTTATTAAAATCCGATTGTCTAAAGAAAATTTTCTTTTTAGATAACTCTTCTACAGAGTAGTTTGTAGCCATATTTTCTTTTACTTTCTCAATAACTTCTTCGGCTGAAAGTGGATTACTTGTAAGAAAAACTCCTTTTAATTCGAATGATTTTGGCGAAAGCCTAATAATACTATCCGTAAGTGATGACACCCAGATTCCTTTACGTTCATATCCCATAGAAGAGATATAGACAGAATCTTTTATTTTTTTAAGTTGGTCTGGATGAATGGTAAAAATTCCTTCTTCGTTAGAAATGACCCCTTGATTTTCTGCAAGCTCAATGGTGGCAAACGGAATAAGTTCTTGTGTTTTGTTATCAATAAGCCTAGCCGATACGGTTTGTGCCGTCATTCCAGTTACTAGTAATCCTGTAAGAAGAACAATTATATATTTTATGAGTGTGGTCATGTATGATTGTTTTTTTATAAAGACGCTTTATTTTCACAAAAGGTTGTCTCGCATCTTTCTTCATGACGATTTTAGAGGTATTCTGTTACTAGATTTTCAGGATTTAATGGTTTTATTATACGCTTTCGCACCTGCCTGCCGGTAGGCAGGGAAGCAAAAAATCACTCACCCGTTTTTGATTGTAACAAAATAAAGGGGTAGAGTTCCTTCTCCCAGAGGGAGAAGGCTAGGATGAGGGATTTCTTATAGACGCCCTCACCTTGATCCTCTCCCAGAGGGAGAGGAGATATTACTCCTGCGCATTCTGCGCTTTGATTTTTTCTTTAAGAATTTTTATACGGGCATCATGAGCGTCTTTTTTTTCGCGCTCTTTCTTTTTCTTTTGCGCCATGAGCTTAGAATGCTTAGCTTTATTTTTTGTGTTTTTAGGACTTCCTGCTTTTGCCATATTTAAATATAGTGATAATTAATTCGACCTATTAAATTCCTTCTCCCAGAGGGAGAAGGCTAGGATGAGGGATTTCCTAT
>CAKZKZ010000208.1 GCA_937124495.1 uncultured Dokdonia sp.
TTCTATTTCTTTTGAAAGATTACAAATTAATACGTTTTGATTTCGGATAGCGTAATTCCTACGAACACCTTTTTTCGATAGGGGTATTAGGAGCGATATTGAGTGTCCATTTTAGTGATCCTGTTTCTTTATCATATACTGCCTCCCCTGTTTCTACATCATCTACTTTGATCTCTTTGTTTTGTGACTTTGGAATTCTATCAACGAGTTTTATATTGATGTTTGTCGCTTTATTGTTTTTAATTTTAATCTCGTATTTATTAGCTACAATACGTTGTGATCCAATAAAAGAGGTAGCTTTAAAATTATCTAGTTGCTCACGTTCTACGGCAACATTAGGATCAACGCCTAAAGAAACGGTCAACTCTTCGGTAGTGGCTAATGGATCAATAAAGGTCTTTCCAGAAAAGCTTCCTTCAAAATAGATATTCGCTTCCCCTGGTAGTAGACTGTATTGTGCCCAGTCTTTAATACTAGCCGTCAAAAATACATTTTCGTTGATAATAGGTGCTGCAAAGTATTGATAGGTTGCAGGGATCTTAAAGGTATCTACTTCAATCACCGTCACATCACCGTCTGACGGAATGGAATATTTCTTTTTAATCTCAAAACGAGTCGTTGTCAATCCGTCTAATTTTATATCTCCAGTCGCTGTATAATTTACTGGAGCACTCGTGTTTTCTGTTACTGCTATTCCAGAAGCTTTTCCTGATAATACTCTTTCTATATCGCCTGATGATACTTCACTAACGGCATATCCTAATGCTTTTCTTTCTCTTTTTATTCCTTGAGCACTCACGACTACAGCTTCTAATGAAGCACTAATATCTAGTGTGACGTTCATGGTATTTGCATATATTGGAAGTTCCTGTGTTTCATATCCTTCATACGAATACACCAATTCTTTTCCTCTAGGGACATCTATCGTATAGCGTCCATCAAAATCTGTCTGAGTACCTATATTAGTTCCTTTTACGACTACAGTTGCACCTGGTAAAGAACCACCTGTTTCTTGGATAATACCAGTTACTCTTTTTACTGTAGGATTATATTTATAATTGTGAGCTTTTGTTCTTCTACTTGTATTTCTGTAGTAGTTATTTACAAATTGTAAATACTTTGTATTGACTTCTGGTTTGGTATTATTTGTATTTGGGTCTCCTGTAGAGATCACAAGGGATACATCCTTCCAAGAAGTACCCGTTGTTTGATATACGTGTGCTTTATATGCGAGGTTTAATGGAGCGTCAATTGTTTTTGCTTTCAAATCATAGATAGGGTACCATCCAGCATTGGCTACGTTATACTTTAATTTAAGTTGCAGCGTAGTTTGACGTTCACTGTTTATTTTTAAGGTTATTTTTCCCGTACTCTTTTCTTCGGTAATATTGAGTTCGTTAAACTGTTTTGTCAGATCTTGATTCTTGACTTGAAGCTCATATCGTTTTTGTTCTGTGTCTAAAACCTCATTTTTAATTGCTGTCACACGTTCTCTATAATACGTAGCGAGTGCTTTTACCTTTTCTAAGCTTACTTGCTGTGTCGTACTTCCTAGCTTCTGATTAAGATTGATGACCTCTTCTTCCTTTTGTAATCCTACAATTAGATTATTGAGTTTTTTGATACGAAACTCTATTTCCTTTTTTTCTTTTTGAAGTGCTTCGACGGCTTCAGTGTTTTTCTGTTTTGTCAAGTAATCAATTCCATAATTGATCGAGAGAATAGAGGCTTCTCCAAGTCCAGATACTTGAATGCTATTTTCATCTATGGTATTAGAAAGGTTATCAAAAATAAAAGTGGTGGTTCCATCTTTTACGGTTGCATTACTTTCTCTTTCTACTTGGGCACCATTCAAATAGACGGTGACTAGAGAGATTTTAGAAGTGATCGTGTTTTCGGCGCTATATACTTCTATAGGAGCGTTTGTGCATGCTAGTTCTTTAGGTTCATTATACGCTTTCGCGAAAGCGTAATTAAAAACAATACAGATTAGGAGTGTTATTTTCTTCATGGTTTCTTGATTTGAGACCAAAACTATGATCAAATAACAGATTGAGAAACCTAGAATGAGGGAAGTGGTATTTTTGATTAGTAAACAGGAGTTTCGAGATAGGCTATCCTAAAAACTTTGCTTTTAATTCTGGTGTAGGAATCATGCATGAATCCTTTTTACCATACCATTTGTAGCGATTTTTAGCAATGTAATCGTACACTATATTTCTAAGAAATGCAGGTATCACAAGGAACATAGCGAGTAGGGGATAGCCACCGGAAAGGTGTCGTGCAATACGCAAGGCTGCTGAAGATTTTGTGTAGGCTTTTTCTTGATGTACAAGAATAATAGAATCTGTTTCTGCAGGATCAATTTGATGTTTCTCCATGAGTGTTTTTCCAATATCACTCTGTAATGGTGCAAATCTAAACAGGTCTTTAGGATCATGCTTAATGACAAAAGTGATAGACGTATTACATAGGTTGCAAACGCCATCAAATAAGATGATTTTTTTGTCTTTAGGTATTTCCATTTTATTCCTATGAAGACGGGAATTTTATCCCGTTTTTTCTTTAGTATACAAAGATAGTACTCGTATGATTGTGTTATTGTAAAATCTTGTTAAGCTTCTTTCAAAAAAATGATGTGTAAGTGAAATAAAAGATAGAGTGATAATTATTTTCTTTTCTTAGTTTGTACAAATTCCAATTGATCTACAGATACTTTGGTTGTAAACATACCATAGTCTACAGTTGCTTTCCCTTTTTCTATAGCGTCAATAATCCCAACAGCTTTGCCATCTTGCATGCGTACTCGGTCACCTACTTTTAATATAGGTTTTGGTTTTTCTACTTTCGGAGCAATTACTTTTGCTTCTTGTTTCTTTTTCCGAATAACAGCTACTTTCTTTTCGACCTCTTTTTGAACTTGGACTTCTTTTTGTTTTTGAACTTTTGCTTGTTTAGCCGTTTGTTTTTTACGTTTTGAGTTCTCTATCTGGACAATTTTCATGAGCTCAGCAACGAGTTCGCGTTTTTTCTTATCATGATAAAACTTCTCACTTACAGTATCTAGCTTTTGCCCTAAATAAATAAGGCGTTGATTACTATCATACAATTCTTGATAGTTCTCTAACTTAGACTGTACCTTTGCATTGATCTCTTGTAACTTCTGATCTTGTTGTAGGGCTTTCTGCTCTTTTTCTTTAAGTGTAGAAGTTGTTTTAGCAAGCTTACTGCGTTCTTTCTGTAAGTTTGCAATACTCTTATCAAAACGTATTTTGCCACGCTCTACTTTCTTCTTTGAGCGATTGATGAGCGAGTAGGGGATTCCATTTTTTTGCGCGACTTCAAACGTAAAAGAACTACCTGCTTCTCCTAGATGTAATTTGAATAAGGGTTCTAATGTTCTGGCATCAAAGAGCATATTAGCATTGACAATCTCTTTGGTCTCATTGGCCATCATTTTTAGATTGGCATAATGGGTGGTAATAATCCCATAGCTTTCACGTTCGTGAAAAACTTCTAAGAAGGTTTCTGCAAGCGCACCTCCTAATTCTGGATCTGATCCTGTACCAAATTCATCGATGAGAAAGAGCGTATATTTATCGCATTTCTTAAGAAAGTAATTCATGTTCTTGAGGCGATAACTATACGTACTCAGGTGGTTTTCTATACTTTGATTATCTCCTATATCGGTAAGTACTCTATTAAAAAGACACATTCTAGAATACTCGTGTACGGGTACAAGCATCCCACTTTGTAGCATAAGCTGTAGTAATCCAACTGTTTTTAAGGTAATACTTTTACCTCCAGCATTGGGACCAGAAATGACAATAATGCGACTTTCTGCATCTAAGCGAATGTCTTGTGGATAGGTTTTATCCCCTTTGGCTTTATTGCTTAAATAGAGTAAAGGGTGATAGGCATCTTTAAGTGTAACCTCTCTATCTTTTGTGATGGTTGGTAAAATGGCATTTAACGTTGAGGCATATCGTGCCTTGGCAGCAATGACATCTATAGTACTTAATAATTCTTGGTATGCTGAAAATAGGGATATATATGGACGAATGGTATTAGTCAATGCCTTTAGAATACGTTTGATTTCTTCGTCTTCTTCAAAGAGTAAATTGTTAAGTTCTCTTTGTGCTTGCAGGGTTGCCTCTGGCTGTACATATACAATGCTTCCAGTTTTAGAACTTCCCATAATGGACCCCTTGACTTTACGTCGATGCATAGCTGTAACAGCAAGTACACGCACATTCTCAACAACAGACTCTCTGATATCATCTAAATATCCATATCCGTTATATCTGCCTAATGCTGATGCAAAACTAGAATTGATTTTTCCTTTTACTTGATTGATACTTCTACGGGTAGTCTGTAATAGTGCTGACGCATCATCTCGTAATTCACCATACTTATCAAAAACAGCATTTACAGCGTCTATGACTACTGTCGTATATTCTGTTTCTACAACTGTTTTATGTAGTGTAGGGTAGTGTTCTTGATACTTATTGAAAAACTTGATATGAATATTTACCGTTTCAGAAATACTAGAAAGTTTTTTAAAACTTCCTTTTTCTAAAACACTATCTTCTATATCTAGGTATTTGATCTCACGATCTATGGAGTCATATCCATGATTTGGAATAACGGTTTCGTGAAATTTTGAGGATACATATTCGTTGGTTTGATTCAATCCAAATAGTACCTCTTTTGAGGATGGGTATGGAACAATAGCCAACGCTTTTTCTTTTCCGTGCTCAGTGACACAGCGCTCTGCTACATGTTCACAAACGGTAAGAAATTCGAGATCTTTAAGTGTTTTTTGATGTATGTTTATCATCGTAGGGATGCTGTAGGTATCTATTCATATAGAATAGTCTACATATATTCTTTTTCTTTTTATAATTTAATTTACGCTATAATAGCGATACAAAAGTACAGAATAAATGGATGTAATGTAATGTCTTAGTATGCTTTCGCGAAAGCGCACTAAGATATAGCAATATGTGTTTTAAGAATAGTGAAAATAATAGTTTATAAAAACCCGTTGTGCATTTTGATAAAATGCCTATTATTTTAACATCTAATCTTTATTCTTTTCCTCAAATCCTAAAGGATGGAATAAAGATTTCTGATATTCACCCTTTAAGGAGGGGAAAAAATGAAGAAATCTAATCAAAATGCACAACTGGTTTTATAAAAGAGTAGGATTAACTACTTGTGGTAGCTCCAAAGAAATCAATACATTTCCAGGATGATGTAATGACTGTAAATGAGATCGTATCTGTATCTGGTACAGGTATTGGCTCAGGGTCATTAGGATCTCGATGCCCTCCAATAATAATTTGCAGGTTGTTTTGTGTTAATCGGGCAATGTTTGTTTTTCTAAATAAGAGCTGATTTTTTAGTTTAGATTCTTTCATATTGGTTTGTTTTTTAGTTCATTATAAAGTTAGAGGAATAATTAATGAAAACATAAACTATTTAAATGCTACCGTCTTCATTCATACATAAAGACACAATGAAAAAATGATAAGATTTGCTTATTTGGATTTGTTAAGTTGTTTTATAAAAAAGGAAGGGTAGATTTCATAGATTTTATAGAACGTTTTTGAAAATGACTCAGCACTTTTAAAACCACACTCTTCGGCGATTGCCTTTATGGTAAATTTTCGTAGTTTCTCTTCTGTTTTTAGCCTATTGAAAGCATAGTTGACTCGTAACTGTTTTATATATGAAGTAAAACTTTTTTGTTTATTCGTATTGATTACTTTAGATAGGTAATTACTGTTAGTCTTCATTTTTGACGCAAGACTATGTAATGTTATTTTAGAATCTACATAGTTGTGTTCTTCTTCAAAAACAGATAATTTATTTAAAATCTCTTTTACAATGTCTTCAGGAACATCAGGTATAATAGTTTCCGATATCTCGATAGGGACTCTTTTTTCAGGAGTATTATTTATAAGTTCTTTAAATCTTTTTTTATAGAATGATTTCTTTCTAAACTGATAAATCGCAATTCCTATAATACTAGCCAAAATGGCT
>CAKZKZ010000209.1 GCA_937124495.1 uncultured Dokdonia sp.
TTATACGCTTTCACGAAAGTGAAGTTTATACTGAGCGTAGTCGAAGTGCGAAAGCGTACCCATTACCTTTACAACTGCCTTGCAAATACAGCTACCAAGTTGAAATTTTAAAATAGACGGTAGTATTCTAAGGGAAAAGACGAGGTGTAAAATTTTCTGGACGGTTCAAATAGAATACCACATACAAACTCTTGTATTCGATACTGCACAAACGTACATGGGGCCGTGTTTTTGGTCTATGTGTATTTGATTGACTCATTTGTCTCTTGGTATGCTTCCTTCGTCGTTAGTTTTCTTATTTTTGTGCATTTAAATCACACTTAATGTCTCAAAGATATACTATTACCGCCGCTTTACCTTATACAAATGGTCCTATTCACATAGGCCATCTCGCTGGAGTTTACATTCCTGCAGATATTTATGCACGTTATCTCCGTATGCAAGGAGCCGATGTTGCTTTTGTATGTGGAAGTGACGAGCACGGTGTACCCATTACGATCAAGGCAAAAAAAGAAGGCATTACACCTCAAGATGTAGTCGATAAATACCATGCGATTATCAAGCAATCGTTCCTTGATTTTGGAATTACCTTTGATAATTACTCGCGTACGACTGCCAAGATTCACCATGAGACCGCATCAGACTTTTTTAAGACAATGTATGATAAAGGGAAGTTTCTAGAAGAAACCAATGCCCAACTATACGATGCAGAAGCCAACCAGTTTCTAGCCGATCGTTTTGTGACGGGAACCTGTCCTAAATGTGGTTTTGAAGAAGCGTATGGTGATCAGTGTGAAAACTGTGGAACTTCTCATAATGCCACTGATTTGATCAATCCTAAAAGTGCGATTTCTGGAGCTGTACCAAGTCTTAAAGAAACAAAACACTGGTTTTTACCACTAGATCAATATGATGCATTCTTTAGAGAATGGATTTTAAAAGGACATAAAAAAGATTGGAAAAGCAATGTCTACGGACAATGTAAATCATGGATCGATGACGGTTTACGCCCTCGTGCAGTGACCCGTGATCTTGATTGGGGAATTCCTGTGCCTGTAGAAGGCGCTGACGGAAAAGTACTCTACGTTTGGTTTGACGCACCTATCGGATACATCTCTGCGACCAAAGAATGGGCCGCACAAGAAGGGAAAGATTGGGAGCCGTATTGGAAAGACGAGGACACAAAACTGGTTCACTTCATTGGGAAGGATAATATTGTGTTTCACTGTATTATTTTCCCTGCGATGCTTAAAGGTCATGGCGATTATATCTTACCAGAAAATGTACCTGCTAATGAGTTTTTAAATCTGGAAGGAAATAAACTTTCTACCTCAAAAAACTGGGCAGTTTGGTTACACGAATACTTAGAAGATTTTCCTGATAAGGAAGACGTATTGCGTTATGTATTAACGGCAAATGCACCCGAAGGAAAAGACAATGATTTTACTTGGAAAGACTTTCAGCAACGTAATAAAAGTGAGTTGTCAGACATTTTTGGAAATTTCATCAACCGTGTAGCTGTTTTAACCAACAAATACTATGATGGTGTTGTTCCCACCCCTAATGCCTTTACTGAAGTTGATCTTAAAACATTAGAAGAAATCCGTGCGTATCCTTCGGTTATTGGAAGTAGTATAGAAAAATACCGCTTTCGCGAAAGCCAAAACAGCCTTATGAACCTAGCACGCTTAGGAAATAAATATTTAGCTGATGAAGAGCCATGGAAAACGATAAAAACAGATGAAGAGCGCACGAAAACCGTGATGTATGTTGCCCTTCAAATCGCTACCGCACTTTCTGTTCTTTCTGAACCGTTTTTACCATTTACCTCTAAAAAGTTAAAAGGAATTCTAAATACTGGTATTCTAGATAGCTTGTCTTGGAACGATATTTCTCTCCCTCTGGGAGAGATGCCGAATGGCAGAGAGGGCTTACTTCCATCCGGACACAAAATCATTGAGAAAGCACCTCTTTTATTCTCAAGAATAGAAGACGAAGACATCCAAAAACAATTAGATAAGTTGGAAGCTAGTAAAAAAGCAAATGAAGCTGCAAATGCGGTTGCCGAGCCTCAAAAAGAGACCATAGGTTTTGAAGATTTTACAAAAATCGATATGCGTGTAGGTACCATCACAGAAGCTGAGAAAGTACCTAAAACGAAGAAGCTTTTAAAACTTACTGTTGATACAGGTATTGATACCCGTACTATTGTTTCTGGAATTGCAGAGAGCTTTTCTGTCGAAGAAGTGATCGGCAAAAAAGTAACAGTATTGGTCAATTTAGCGCCTCGTGCTTTACGTGGCGTAGAGAGCCAAGGAATGATCTTGATGACCGAAGATACTAATGGAAAACTAGTGTTCTTAAATCCAGACACCGATGGTGTGAAGAATGGAGAAACGATTAATTAAATATATTATTAAAAAATACAAGATTCATGAATTTGGCTAATTATTCTTTTTATCTGAAAGAGGAAACGATTAGTTTTAGCAAAAAAAATTAATAAAATTTCATGAAATCGTTTCTTTGTTGCTTACCTTTTTTCATAAGTTCAATTTTATATAGTCAAGAATCTATTTTAAATTTTCAAAAATTAGATTTCCAAAGACAAATTAGAAATGTAGAAAACTATTCTTTGCCCGATGATAAAACAAATAATCTAGCCGTTATTCTAGCACAAAAAGATAAAATCGCTGGATATTTGTATAATACCCATTTTGAAAAAATAGGAGAAGCTTCAGGGATTCAACTCAAAAATAAATATAGCGAAACGATAGGTCATATTGTTTCACATAAAACAAATTACACACTAGTCTATAGAACAATTTCTCAAAAAAAGTTTGGGTATATTTCTATTAATTTTAAAACTGGAAAAATTACAACTGACGAAATTGAATTTGCCTTTGATCGGGAAAAATATGTGGAAACAATAAATTTCGACAATAGAATGATTATGATGAGTGTCACAAAAGGTAATGCACTTATTTTAAGGGAATTTACCTCGGATCTTCTTTTTAAGAAAATAGCAACATTTCAATTAGATGCTGAAGACAAAAGCCAAAAATTAATCAATAAGATTGAATTCTTTTTCTCTAAGAGTGCAAGAGTAGTTAAAATAGACAATCGTATTCCAAATACAGTATCAAGGGCTTCAACGGCAAGAAAGATGTATTTACAAAAAGGAAAGGTATATCTAACTTTCGAAGATGAAGAATCTCAAACAGTGCTTAAAATTATTGATTTAGCCAGTTTATCTTTAATAACTAAGAACATATTTTATCCTAAGGGTAAAATAAGTGAGTTTAAAAATTTCAATTCTTTTATTTATGGTGAAAATATCTTTCAAATGGCAAGCTCTAAAGAGGAAATGATTTTTCAGGTAAAGAATTTTGAAAATGATATTATCAAAGAATACTACGTCGCCCAAGAAAATGAGATTACATTTAAAAACACTCCAATTCTTAAATACAATTCTCTTCCAAACAAAAAAAAGAAAGAGATTCCTACCACAAATAAGTTTTTAAAAAAAATAGCAAGTAATATAGGAGTATCCGTAATTGAAGATGACAATGGTTTCTTGATTACATTAGGAGGTTATAAGATAACAAATTATGGAGGCACATCATACTCTGGAGCTGAAGGAGGTCCAGATATATCTTCATTTTCATCAGGAGACGGAGGCGGTCATATATCATTTCCTGCTTATAATGCCGTATTATCTTCTTTTAATGACAATTCATCTTCAGAAACAGTTTACATCAATAGTTTTTTAAATAAAAGCTTCAATCATATAAAAGAAAAAGAGTTTAAGGGACATATTTTTGATCGTATAAAAAAATATCGAGAAGAACTTAAATGGATTGTAGCAGAAGATGTATTTATTCACAACGGTAAAACATATTTTAGCTTTTGGAGTACTAAAGAGCAAACGTATTCTCTGATTCAGTTTTAAATCTAGAGAAGATTTTTCCTTACTCCTGCAACACCTCTTTAATCCGAGAAATAAACACATCATTACTTGTCCATGATTTTCCAAGACGTACAATGATTAGGTCTTCACTTGGAGAGACATCCACTTGTTGCCCTAAAATCCCTAAGGCATAAAAATCTTCTGAGGTATCGTTGTTACTATACCATTGGTATTGATAATAATCATTGGTTGCATTAGGTGTCACTAGTCTTTCTACCCATTGCTTAGAGACAATCTGTTTTCCATTATATGCTCCTTTGTGAATCATGAGACGTGCAATTTTAGCTAAATCAATTGCCGTAGTGTTTAGACAACAAAAGGCTTTGGTGTTTTTATTCTTCTCATCATCATAACTCCACGTTGCAGGGTTTTCCATTTCTAGAGGAATCCACAGTTTGGCTTCTAGGTATTTCCCCAGTTGCATTTCCGTAACACGCTCCACCGCAATACCAAGTAAGGTCGTACATACACTCTGATACTCATGATGCGTACCAGGTTCATGGTTAAACGTCATACCTGAGATTTGCTTGAGTTGTTTTTTTCCATAATACAACCTACTTACTTCATCAAACGGACTACTATAGGTCTCATCAAACTCTAATCCTGCACGCATATCTAATAGGTGTTCTAAGGTGAGTTTCTTAAACAAAGGATCTGCCTCATTTAATTCTGGAATGTATTTGGTAATAGGATCGTGTACACTTTCTATTTTCCCCTCGTCTATCGCAATTCCAACCAATAATGAGGTTACCGATTTAGACACAGAAAAAATATTAGAAATAGAATCTCGTTTATAGCCTTCATAATAGTTTTCAAATACAATAGCATCATCCTTTATCACTAGGAAAGCTGTTGTTTCTGAATAGGCATCTAGGACCTGATCCATTACATACCGTTGTCCTTTTACAGAAAAGGTAAGCGAATCCATTTTTCTAGCTGCATCGGTATTGCTTCCATCTTTAAAGTAAAATGTATTCTCTCCAGTATTCACTTCTGTATATGGGAATATTTTGTGATCATCTATATCCGCTTTATAATATCTAATCATACGTCCATAATGACACGATTGTAAACAGATAATTAAAAGGAGAAAGGCTAATTTTTTCATGGTTTGTTTGTTATTGATTCTGTACAAACATATTTTCTTTTGCTTCTGTAAACGCATTATATAGGACAATTGTGGCGAAATGACAGCTATTTGTGGTGAGTTGCTCTACTCACTTTTTCTCTAGCATACAAAATGTAAAGACAATCATGAATGTTCTTTTAAAGATCCATACTATATAATCTCACAAAAGTATTTTAAAGGATAATAGACCTCATATTTTTAATTACTTTTGAGTATCTTTCATATAAAGAAAGAGTCCTTGTTACACTACATTCAAAAAAACACACAGCTTCCTGAATCAGGTATAAAAAACACGCTTAAGCTTCTCGCAGAAGATTGCACACTACCCTTTATTGCTCGCTATCGTAAAGAAGCTACGGGTAATCTAGATGAAGTGGAGATTGAAAAGATCATCACGTTTAAAGAGCAATTTGAAACACTAGAAAAGCGTAAAAAAACGATCTTAAAAGCATTAGAAGAACAAGGTGTTTTAACAGATCAACTGCAATCAAAAATAACAGTATCCCAAGATCTCACTACCCTAGAAGATCTATACCTTCCGTATAAGAAAAAACGTAAGACCAAAGCAGAAACAGCACGTAAAAATGGTCTCGAACCACTGGCTAAAATGATCATGAGTCAGAATGCAAATAATCTGGAAGGGTTAGCTCATCGGTATACCAATACTGAAGTACCTTCTCCAGAAGACGCTTTGGAAGGTGCCCGTCATATTATAGCTGAGTGGATCAACGAGCGAACGGATATACGTACAGGAATCAGAAATCAATTAGAGCGTTTTGCAATGATTGAAACCAAAGTCATCAAGACGAAAGAATCTGATGAAAAAGCGCAGAAATTTAGAGATTATTTTAACTGGTCAGAGTCTTTACAACGATGTCCTTCACATCGGTTACTCGCCATTTTAAGAGCAGAAAATGAAGGATATATTCGTGTAAAAATCACTATTGATGATGAGCGTGCTTTAGAAAAAATAGAACGTAAACTCATAAGATCTCATAATGAATGTGCCTCTCAGATAGAACTCGCCGTAAAAGATGCCTACAAGCGTTTATTACTTCCTTCGTTATCCAATGAAGCCTTATCTGAAGCCAAAAAGAAAGCCGATGAAACTGCGATTCAAGTATTTGCTAAGAATCTAAAACAACTCCTGCTCGGGTCTCCCTTAGGTGAAAAACGGATTCTAGCGATTGATCCAGGGTTTAGGACAGGTTGTAAAGTGGTGTGCCTCGATGCACAAGGTAGTTTATTGCATAATGAAACCATCTATCCGCATGCGCCCAAAAACGATGATAAAGGCGCCATTAAGAAGTTAAGTTCGCTTACAGACGCCTATAAAATTGAAGCCATTGCTATTGGTAATGGAACCGCTTCTCGCGAAACCGAACGTCTTATCAAACGGATTCATTTTAAAAATGAGATGCAGGTATTTGTGGTGAGTGAAGCAGGGGCTTCGATTTATTCTGCTTCCAAAATCGCCAGAGATGAATTTCCTAATTATGATGTTACGGTACGCGGTGCCGTTTCTATCGGGAGACGTCTTGCCGATCCGTTGGCAGAACTGGTAAAAATTGATGCTAAGTCTATTGGTGTCGGTCAATACCAGCATGATGTTGATCAAACGGCACTTAAAAACAGTTTAGACCGTGTCGTAGAGAATTGTGTGAATAGCGTTGGTGTCAATGTCAATACGGCAAGTGCTCCATTACTCAGTTATGTATCTGGCATTGGACCCAAATTGGCAGAAGGTGTGGTACGCTTTCGCGAAAGCGAAGGACCCTTTACCTCAAGAGTTGCTATAAAGAAAGTGCCTCGTCTGGGTGGAAAAGCCTTTGAGCAAGCTGCTGGTTTCCTTCGAATCAAAAGTGCTAAAAATCCACTGGATGACTCCTCGGTGCATCCTGAACGATATAAACTTGTAGAGAAAATAGCCAAAGATCAGAAGATTTCTATTGCTGAAATGGTCGGAAACAGCAAACTTTTACAAGACATTGATCTACAAAAATACGTTACAGAAGATGTGGGAATACCTACACTGACTGATATTATCACAGAATTAGAAAAACCAGGGCTTGACATTCGGGAAAAAGCAAAGGTGTTTACATTTAATCAAAACATCAGAACGATTGAAGATGTACAAGCGGGACAATTACTTCCTGGGATTGTAAATAATGTGACTAATTTTGGATGCTTTGTAGATATTGGTATCAAAGAAAGCGGACTCATTCATATTTCAAATCTTGCCGATGGTTTTGTGTCTGATGTTTCGGCACACGTGAGTTTGCAACAACAAATCATCGTAAAAGTACTCGAGGTTGACATTTCGCGAAAGCGTATCCAACTTAAATTACATACTTAATAATAAAACTAGACTATATGCGCATCGTTGCCTTATTATTTTTAATACTTACCTCTTTTTACAGTGTTGCCCAAGAGCCATTTTTGACTTTTGATCATAATGTGAACACGCTAGGTAAAAAGGCTACACAGCTTTTTTCGGCTGTATTTCCAGAAAACAACACCTTTTTAATTTTTGTAGAGGACAAAAAACAATTATCAGTCTATCAGTTTGATGAAAACGGACAAGAAACTGCAGAAGGATTTTCTTTTCCCAACTTTGCAAAAAAATATCCTAACATAGGAGGCTATATACATCAAGGTGATACGTATACGTTATTCTTATCGACCCTAAACAAGAAAAAATGGGCGATTGTCACCCTTGATTTTAAACACAAATCATTTGATCTTAAAGAAACCAAACTCGAAATAAAAGGAGATCGTGTTTTAGAATCCCTAACCTATAATGGCAAGCATTATTTATTCACCATACAACGAGACACGTCTACTTTTGAAGTCTATGTTTTGGGTCCCAAAGGAATGCTAACAACAAAGGAATTTTCTTTTGAAAGCACTGACTTTGGAGAAGGAAGACGTACCATTCCAAATCTAGATCGTTTATTACAAAATACGTTTACAAAAGATGCTACGATTATAGACAGTGATTCTCCTATTGCGCTAGAATCTTCAAAACAAAAAATTAAATTTTACCAAGATAAAGCCCTTGTCACCCTTACGATTGATGCATCTAAGAGACAAACGTATTATTTACAGTTTGATTTAGAAAACAACACCTCCAGTGAACAAACAATCGCTAAGGCTTCGTTTGATAAAGATATTCTTAGTGCCAAGTCTAACTCCTTTATTTTTGAAGACAAACTCTTTGTTCTAAAAACCTCTTCTGATGAAATGGATTTTTCTATCTACAACTTAGATTCTATGAAAAATCTCGCTTCTTTTTCTGCCCGAAAAGGAACGCCTATTACGTTTAAAAACACGCCTATTATTCAAGAAGGAGGGGAATTTGATTCTTATCGTGAGCTTGAAAAAACATCTAAGTTTTTACGTAAAGTAGCCTCTTCAAACCCTGCTATTGCTGTTTTTAAAGAAGATGACAATTATATTATTACATTAGGAGCTACCAAAGAAATTACCAAAAATGGCCCTATGTTTATATATGGCACTGGACTTGCTGGAGCTGTGGTAGGAGGTCTTATTACAGGTCTTGGAAATGCTATGTATTATCAATACAATGCCTATACTTATACAAAGAGTGCTCGTTTTCAAATGGTATTGGATAGCGATTTACAATTTGTTCCAGATGCAGAAATTCCGTTAAATTCTTTTGATAACATCAAAGAGTTTACGCAAGAAACATCTCCGAGAGTCATACAAACTGTCTTTAAATTAAATGATTCTTATATATGGGGCGCTTTAGACTCTAAAAACAACTCCATTAATTTCTTTAGGTTTTAATACGTGCTCAAAATCGCCTACCATCCTATTTATAAACATCATTTACCCGATGGGCATCGTTTCCCAATGGCAAAATATGATTTACTCCCTCGGCAACTCATACATGAAGGTACGTGTACGCAAGAAAACTTCTTTGAACCTAAAGTCATAGAAGACGCTCATATAGTACGATGTCATACCCAAGAATATCTTACCA
>CAKZKZ010000210.1 GCA_937124495.1 uncultured Dokdonia sp.
ACGTGTCTCATCATTGAGCGCTTTAAATAGTGTATTCAAATAATTAAGTATTTAGACAAATATCTAATTAATAGACGTAACTTTCAAATAATCGTTACATATTTTGATGAAAATTAATTTGTAAACGTTGTAATAATTGCTTTGAAGTCTTTTTTTATTGGGTTTTTGCTTTCGCGAAAGTGTACTTATGAGATTCACAATCATAGGGAGAGTCAGATGTGAACGCTATAAAAAATAATAGCTGTTAACGTGTTTGTATATGAAAAGTAATGCTGAAAAATCACTATCCATTCGGTTGGGTAAGAGGCCAAATTTTTCAATTTTTATGTTTAATTTTCTTTTCTAAATATAACAAAATTAAAAATTTGACGTACTTTATAAATATATAAAATCTCTCGGAAACCCTATATTTGCTATGTTTTATATATGGTCTTACCCATCTGGGGTTTATTCATTTTTTTCAAATATCAGCATTTCATCAAAACCACTTCTTAAAGCTAAATCTTTTAATGTTACGATAAATCTGTCTAATTCTCTACTTAAAATTGATTCATAATCTTCACTCATAGAATTAAAATCATTTGGTAAAAGGTTTTGGATAGCATAATTTATTCCAGTTAGTATTGTTGGAAAATCAATGAACATTAATTTATTATCCTTTATCTCTGTTTCTAGATTTATAAACCTTGGACGACCTGCATAATGAAAAGAAACACTTTTTGTTGAACGCCCCTTTTTAATTTTCTCAAATTGAAGATTCAAGTCCGAGTTCAATTTTTTAGGAATTATAATTTTTATTAAACAATCTTCGTATTTTTTTCCCTCTTCTTCAAATCCACCTTGTTCAATTAAATATCGACACGTTGGTGAAATTAAATTTTCAAAATACACAGAAGCTAAAGTTGAAGAAGGAAAGAAATTTACAGATGAATCTCTTTGAGTTCTAAATAAATCACCTACTGTTGAAATTGCGTTTATAAAACTGCCAGATTCTTTTTTTGAAAACCTTGCAAGTGAAATACCTTTAATATCTGAAAGTATTTTTAATTCTTTCTCTACAACGAAAGCGCACTTTGATAATCCTAATCGACCCATAAATAGACCTAATTCAAAAAGTACATTATCACGGGATTGAAGCATTTCTTGTTCTCTAACTATTACTTTGTCATCGGTTGTTCCTAGAAGGATTCCAAAGTCATATTGCAATGTAGCTTTTAATAGATCGTGAAGAAAGTTGTTGTTTATTTTAAATACAGCAGTATCCCAAACAGTATCATTCCAAATTGTTACTTCAAATTCAGGTTCTAGAATTTTCTTAGCAGATTCAGCTAATGTTAGTTCTTCAGATGATGAGCCAATAAATATTCTTTTCTTTCTCATATTACAACAGCTTTTTTAAGGTCTAATAAAATAGAGTCTATTTCTGCCATTAGATTTTCTAAACTATTCAATTTCGAATTGTCATAACGGAATATATATTCATTGTTATCAACCGATTTTAAATTATTTGAGTGTTCAATATTTTCAGACAAACTCTTTAATTGTAAATAAATAACTGGTACTAACTCATAGAAGTTTTTACTTGAATATTTATAAGTTTCTATATTATAGCAAATAGCATTAAAATCAAAACTAGAAAGTTTTATTTCTAAATCAGAATCAGCTTTTATGTTTTTTAGAAACCTAATCATTTTTTTTAGTCTTCCATTAGTTTCTGTACTTCGCTCATTTACTCTTTTTATACTTAAAAAAGGATAGTCTGCATCTCCTTTTGAATTGGATTCTTTATTATATACTTGAATTCCACGAAAATCGGAATCTTTATCTCTTAAAACAGCTGTAACGCTATCATACCAATTTGCAATTACTATATCTACATCTCTATTTAGGCTTTTATTGGTTATTTTAATTGCTTTAGGATGTGATATATCACATATATCATAAATGGGGTTTAATGTGTTTTCTGAATCTATACGATTCTTTTTTAAATCGGTCAATGCACTTCCTGAATAGCCTGCATTGTCTATTTCTCCTTGTAATTTTTGAATTTGTGTATAATTTAATTGAGATTTTAAACTTTCTGTTGTCAATACAGTATTAATTGATGTACGGTCAAATGTGTAAAATTTGTCGCATATCACTAATAAATCAATATCGCTAGCACCTTTGATGTGTGTATTGGTCATAACAGAACCTTGATATTTATAAACCACATCAGATAAATTTTCTTTCAGGTGATTTTGAACTCTTTCTCCTGCTAATTTACTTTTTTGAGTATATTCAGGTTCGACACCTTTCATTGCGTAACGAACATATTTCAATATGTCACTATATGAAATTGAAGATAATTCATCTGAAAATGCTTTTTCAAGAGCAATACTTTCAGGATTAGTTCTTGCTTGTATGTTTTGTATTAATCTTCTATAATCTTTCATTTATAATTTGATTTTTAGCAAAGTTAATTTGAGGTAACTTTTAAATTTTACTGTTTTCCGTAGATTATAAATTATTTCGTAGTGTTTCTGAACCTTGTGGCTAACACTAGTATAAAACGAATATACAATATTATACAGGTTCACTATCATAAAACCAATAGGTTATCAAAAGTTTTAGACATCAAAATTATAACTAGAGAAAGGTGGGTTATGGAAAGGATTTACTACCATACTTTTGACTTCCAACAACTACATAAATGCTAAAGACTAAGAGCGAATAGCTGAATTTTAATGGATATAATAAAGACAAAATAAAATTAAACGCTGGTTTGCACAATTTTTAGTATTTTGCAAGAGTTTACGTAAGTAGACAAACTTCACTTAATTTTTTACAATTGATAGATCAATTAGAATACAACACAGAGAGAGATCACTTGATCATTCCGGAATATGGACGCCATATTCAAAAAATGGTAGATCAAACTACCGTGATAGAAGATCGCGAAGAGCGTAACAAAGTAGCCAAAGCTATTATTGCTGTGATGGGAAATTTACAGCCACACTTAAGAGATGTGCCGGATTTCCAACATAAACTTTGGGATCAGTTATTTATTATGTCTGATTTTGAATTAGATGTAGATTCTCCTTATGGGAAACCATCTAGAGAAGAATTGGCAGAACGTCCTGAGCCTTTAGGGTATCCTCAAAACTTTCCGAAGTACCGATTTTATGGTAATAATATCAAGCAAATGATTGATGTTGCTGTAGGATGGGAAAAAGGAGAAATGCGTGATGCGTTAGAGTATACGATTGCCAACCACATGAAAAAGTGTTTCCTTAATTGGAATAAAGACACGGTAGAAGATGATGTGATTTTTAATCATCTTTTTGAATTGAGTGAAGGGGCTATTAACCTTCGCGAAAAAGATGAAACTCTACGCGATTCTGAAAAACTTATTAGAGCCACTAAAAAAGCAAAAGCAGCAGATCATCCTGTTAAGAAATCTAAAAATAATTACACGCGTAAAAAGCGATACTAACACCTTATTTTTTACATAATACATGGGTACATTTCAAATAGAAGGAGGTCACCAACTTAAAGGTGAAATCCAACCACAAGGAGCAAAAAACGAAGTATTACAAATCTTATGTGCAGTATTACTCACTCCTGAGAAAGTAACTATTACTAATATTCCTGATATACTAGATGTCAATAAACTGATACATATCTTAGGGAATTTAGGTGTAAAAACGCAAAAATTAGGAAAAGGATCTTATACGTTTAAAAGTGACGAACTCAAACTTGACTATTTAGAAAGTGAACTTTTTAAACAAGAGGGAAGTGGGTTACGTGGCTCTATTATGATCGTCGGTCCTTTATTAGCTCGTTTTGGAAAGGGATATATTCCACGTCCAGGAGGAGATAAAATAGGTCGTCGTAGATTGGATACCCATTTTGAAGGATTTATCAAATTAGGTGCCGATTTCAGATATAATAAAGAAGAACGTTTTTATGGCGTAGAAGCTCCAAACGGATTGACAGGAACATATATGCTTCTAGATGAAGCATCAGTTACTGGGACAGCAAATATTGTCATGGCAGCTGTACTTGCCAAAGGAAAAACAACGATTTATAACGCCGCTTGTGAGCCATACTTACAACAGCTTTGTAAGATGCTTAACAAGATGGGCGCAAAGATTACAGGTGTAGGTTCTAACATGCTTCATATAGAAGGTGTAGAAGCTTTAGGAGGTTGTGAGCATCGTATCTTACCAGATATGATTGAAATTGGTTCTTGGATAGGACTTGCCGCAATGACTAAAAGTGAAATCACGATTAAGAATGTGAGTTGGGACGACTTAGGTGTCATTCCAAATACCTTTAGAAAATTAGGAATTACCTTAGAACGTAGAGGCGATGATATTTATATTCCTGCTCATACAGATGGGTACCAGATAGAAAGTTATATAGATGGTTCTTTTATGACCATTGCAGATGCCCCTTGGCCAGGGTTTACACCCGATTTATTGAGTATTATTTTGGTGGTAGCTACACAAGCTAGAGGCGAAGTGATGGTACATCAAAAGATGTTTGAAAGTAGATTGTTCTTTACCGATAAATTAATTGATATGGGCGCAAAAATTATTCTTTGTGATCCGCATCGTGCTACGATTATAGGGCATGACTTTAAGTCAACGCTTAAAGCGACCACGATGGTATCTCCAGATATACGTGCTGGTATCTCCTTGCTTATAGCAGCTTTGAGTGCCAAAGGAACGTCTGTTATCCACAATATCGAGCAAATTGATCGAGGATATGAAAATATAGACGAACGCCTTCGCGCTATCGGAGCCAAGATTATTAGAACAACGTAGTTTTCAAAAAGATAAAAGAATATAGGAAATAGAGTAGTACTCTATTTTTGAAAATTGCTAAACTCTAAAAATAAAGTAAGGTGATTGAGTGATTTTTGCTTTTCGCAAAAATTGTATCAAAATTACCAACTTTGAAAAGAATAAAAGTAACAGTTTCCCTCCTTGATTAGGGTTTAAGGGGTATGTTAAAACTGAGTGAGCTTTCGCGAAAGCATAGATATTAGATACCTCCTTCCATATAATACAATTAATTCCACTTCATGATCCTTGCTTTTGACACCCATTACTTTGATGATAAAGCAAAGACCGTTGCGGTTCAGTTTGAACATTGGACAGATGAATTTCCTTGTCAAATCTATGAAGAAACGCTAGAGGGTATCGCTGCTTATGAATCAGGATCATTTTACAAACGAGAACTTCCTTGTATTTTAAGTCTTTTGAAACAAATTGATCTCACCATAATTGAAATGATTATCGTCGATGGATTTGTTGTCTTGAATGATGAAGGTGCTCTAGGGTTAGGAGGCTATTTGCATGAAGCTTTAGATGAAAAGATTCCTGTGATTGGTGTCGCCAAAAATAACTTTGCAAAGATCGATGCCTTAAAAATCCCTGTACTTCGTGGAGATAGTAAAAAACCATTATACATTACTTCAAAAGGAATAGCGCTACAACAAGCCGCTTCGTATATACAAGAAATGCACGGAGACTATCGTTTTCCTACCTTATTGAAA
Source organism: uncultured Dokdonia sp. (assembly GCA_937124495.1). Lineage (GTDB taxonomy): Bacteria > Bacteroidota > Bacteroidia > Flavobacteriales > Flavobacteriaceae > Dokdonia. The sequence goes on from CAKZKZ010000210.1 coordinate 5,546, forward strand.
GAAGTAGATAGGATAGGGAGGGAGTGATGAATAGGGGAGTATCCTTTTTCGTTTATATAAAAACAATGAAAAAGCACAAACCCCAAAGAGTTGTGCTTTTTTAAGCATAAGATATATTTTGTTATCCAGCGTTTATTTTAATACTGCAAAGTTTTCATTTTAATTACTTTTTAAAGTCTTCCAATTTTTAATGGCTAACTTTTCCATATCAGATTCATTGTTGATCCAGGGAATGATTGTATTGAAAGGTTTACCTTCCCAAAAATCATTGTAAAACAAGTACAATTTTCCATCATCAATTCTAAATGTTTCAGGATCGACAGGGACTTTTTTGTTCATTTTGGCAACAGCAAATGCACAATACCCATCAAATTGAGGTAAATGTTTCTTTGGATTTGCTTTGAACGTGTTGAGATTATCCGCATTCATGAAGTAATACGTTGCTCCATTATGCTCAGTTGAATATTCAACGCTACCTTTTTCTGCAGTATTTGTTGTGAAATAATTTACAACATCATACCCTTTGTTAGCCAATTTGTTTTCATCTGTGTTCACGCTTTGTGCGTATAGGCTGTTTACACTCATAATGACAATTGCGACCATCAGTATTTTCTTAATTATATTCATCATGTTTTTATTTTAGGTTAATAATTAGAGCAAATTTATAATCATAAAATGTACAAATGATGTATAAAAACACATTATATTTGCTCAATAGTACAAATAATTGAATTATGGATATATTAAGTGAGATATTATCTAAAGTTAAACTTACAAGTGTTGTTTATTTTAAATCTGATTTTTCAGAGCCTTGGGGAATGGAGATTCCAAAAGGGCCATTTGCCCAGTTCCATATAGTGACTAAGGGTCAGTGTGTGTTAAGAACCAAAGAGAGATCGGTTCAATTATTTGCAGGAGATATTGTAGTATTCCCACTTGGAGCAAGTCACTGGTTAGCAAACAGCGAAACAAGCAAGCGTCATCAGGGACAAAATGTAGTAGCCTCGATTTTATCAGGCACATCTTTATTTGCAGGAGATCAACTATCTGCTACTTTAGTCTGTGGCCATTTTGAATTTGATAGAAATTTAGATCACCCTTTTATAAAAGAATTGCCATCTATCATACATATTAATGATACTGATTTAAAACAATTCTCTTGGTTAAAAAATATTACCGATTTAGTCATTGAAGAAGCTGGAAAAGAACAGTCCGGAAGTGGAATAATAGTCAATAAATTAGGAGAAATATTATTTGTACATACGCTAAGAACGTTTATAGAAAAAAATAAATCTAAAAGCGGATTTATTGCAGCGATGCAAGATGAGCGCATCAGTAAAGTGTTGAAAGAAATTCATAGATCTCCAGAAAAAGATTGGAAATTAGAACAGTTAGCCCAAATTGCAGGCATGTCTCGAACAAGTTTTGTTAATCGATTTAAAATTTTGATTGGAGAAACTCCATTTCATTATATGACACAATGGCGATTATTAAAGGCAAAGGAGCTTTTAGGAGAAAGCAATTTATCAGTTAGAGAAGTGGCGGAACAAGTAGGTTATAAGTCAGAAGCTGCATTTAATCGCATTTTTAAAAAACGAATTTCTCAAACACCGCTAAAGTTTAGGCAAAGTGTTTTAGCGTCGTAATACTAGGCGACATTTGAGTAGAAGAATATCTCTTTTCCCTATTTTTGCACCCTTAAAACACACAAATGATTGCAGTAGATAATTTAGCCGTAGAATTTAGTGGAGATACGTTATTTAGTAATGTATCCTTTTCTATTAATGAGCAAGATAAAATTGCCTTGATGGGAAAGAATGGTGCTGGAAAATCGACCATGATGAAAATCATTGCAGGCGTTCAGAAAGCAACAAGAGGAAACGTACGGTATCCTAAAGATGCTGTTATCGCTTATTTACCGCAACACTTACTGACCGATGATGATTGCACGGTCATGGAAGAAGCTTCTAAAGCATTTGCTCATGTATTTGAGATGAAAGCAGAGATGGATCGCCTTAACAAGGAACTAGAAACCCGTACCGATTATGAGTCTGATGCATATATGAATATCATTACCCAAGTGTCAGATCTAGGGGAGAAGTTTTATGCGATTGAGGATACCAATTATGAAGAAGAAGTAGAAAAAGCATTACGCGGCTTAGGGTTTAAAAGAAGCGATTTTCAACGCCCTACTAGTGAATTTAGTGGTGGATGGCGTATGCGTATTGAGTTAGCTAAAATATTACTCAAGAAACCAGATCTTATTTTGCTGGATGAGCCTACCAATCACGTAGATATTGAATCTGTGATTTGGCTAGAAGATTTCTTATTAAATAAAGCAAAAGCTGTTATCGTGATCTCTCACGATAAAACATTTATTGATAATATCACCAATCGTACGATTGAAGTGACGATGGGGCGTATTTATGATTATAAAGCCAACTATTCTCATTATCTAGAATTACGTGCAGATCGTCGCTCGCATCAAATAAAAGCGTACCAAGAGCAGCAAAAAATGATCGCCGATAATAGGGCGTTTATAGAACGTTTTAAAGGCACCTATTCCAAAACAAATCAAGTGTCTTCTCGTGAGCGTATGTTGGAGAAACTACAAATCATTGAGATTGACGAGATTGATACAGCAGCATTAAAACTTCGTTTTCCGCCAGCAATGCGCTCGGGAGATTATCCTGTAAAAGTAGAAGACCTGACAAAAATCTATGATGACCACGTGGTTTTTAAAGACGCTAATATGTCTATCGCTCGAGGCGAAAAAGTATCCTTTGTCGGTCGAAATGGAGAAGGGAAGTCTACGATGATCAAAGCGATCATGGGAGAAATCGAATATGAAGGTGCTTGCGAATTAGGACACAATGTGAAGGTGGGATATTTCGCTCAAAATCAAGCGGCCTTGTTAGATGCTGATTTGACCGTTTTTCAAACCGTTGATGAGGTTGCTAAAGGTGATATGCGTACGCAAATCAAAAATATTCTAGGTCGTTTTATGTTTGCCGGGGATGATATTGATAAGAAAGTTAGTGTTCTTTCTGGAGGAGAAAAAACACGACTTGCAATGGTGAAGTTATTATTAGAGCCTGTGAATTTGTTAATACTGGATGAGCCCACCAATCACTTAGATATCAAGTCTAAAGATGTGTTGAAAGAAGCTCTACAGAGTTTTGATGGGACTTTAATTCTTGTATCTCACGACCGTGCCTTTTTGCAAGGGCTTTCAAAAAAGGTATTTGAGTTTAAAGAAAAACGCGTGATTGAACACTTTGAAACCATCGATGATTTCTTAAAACGTAATCGTATAGAAAACCTGAAGGAGATTGACTTGATGGCTAAATGATAGTATAGTCGTTTTTTATTTAGAATAAATACACAAAGAGAATTATCTCCCAAAATTAGTATTGTATTTGGCGTTGTGAGTACTTCAGAACCCTAATAATTTTTATAGCATTCTAAATGTAATGGTATGCTTTCGCACTTCGACTACGCTCAGTATAAACTTCTTCGTTACTAGCTCCTTGAAAGCAAAAAAAGGATTCTTATACGATATCGCAATACATAGATTTGATAATTACTCTTTAATGATCTTCAATGTTTTGGTTCTGTTATTATTAGAATTTTTCATTAAATAAATACAAGTATTTAAGTTTCCAATAGAGCAGTATTGGGAGTAGATGTATGAAAATCAATTACATGAATAGATGCTTGTTCAGTGTCTAAGTAGTAGATATTCTTATTCAATGAGAATTTAGTAACTTACCAAATCTAAAACCAACCTATGAAGAAATTACTACTCTCTATCTATAGCATACTCTGTTGTTATAGTTTTTACGGACAAGTTTTTTTTGAAAACCAATCTGAATCACTTGGAGCAAATATTGTGTATGAAGGAAATATTTTAGGAGCAGGAATCTCTTTTTATGATTATAATGGAGATGGTTTGGATGATATTACACTAGCTTCTTCTTTTGATAATAATCATGTATTCTTGAGAAACGAAGGAGGTTTTTTTGTAGAAGACGATCTAGGGATTTCTAATAGTGCGGCGCGTGCTAAACAAGTTGTTTGGGTCGATTATGACAATGATGGAGATGCCGATTTTTTCTCATCAAATGATAATAGTAAATGTCGTTTGTATCGTAATGATGGAGATGGAGTTTATACAGAAGTAAGTGAAACGAGTGGGATACCTCAAACCATTTCTGACTTCTTTGGAGCTTCTTGGGGAGATTATAATAATGATAGCTTTTTAGATATATTCTTAAGTGTAAGAGATCCTAATCAGGTAACTTCTAATTTTTTATATAAAAATAATGGTGACGGCACTTTTACAGACGTAACAGAAGCAGCTGGTTTAGATCTTACAGGTTTCTTGTCTTTTTGTAGTGCTTTTTTTGATTATGACAAAGATGGTTTTCAAGATCTCTATGTGGCTAATGATAAGTTTTTTACGCCTAACTTATTATATCATAATAATGGAGATGGTACTTTTGAAAGTGTAGGAGAAGCAGCTGGTGCAAACCTTTACATGGGGGCTATGTCTACGACAATAGATGATTACAATAACGATGGTTGGTTAGATATTTATGTAACCAACTTTTACCCTCCAGAAGATGATGATGGTGTTGTGGGTAATGCTTTTTTGCGTAATAATGGAGATGGTACGTTTACAAATGTAGCAGAAGAAAATGGTACTCGATTTGACAGTGTTGGTTGGGGTGCAGTATTTCTAGATGCAGATAATGATACAGATCATGATCTATACGTAAGCGGGAATATAAGCGATCAAAGTAATTTACTAGAAGCTGCTTTTTATGAAAATCAAGGAGATGGTACTTTCTTGATTCCTGAAACTGCAGGATTTGCAGGAGATAATGGGAGTAGTTTTTCTAATGCCATTGGAGATGTAGATAATGATGGATATCCAGAAATTATCGTAATGAATAATGGATTTGAAGAAATTTATGTTTGGAAAAATGAAACGCCTCAAGATAATAATTGGTTAAAAGTCAAATTAGAAGGAACAGAAAGTAACCGTATGGGGATAGGTTCTTGGATTCGTATCGGTGTAGGTGGTCAAGAACAATACCATTATACATTATGTGGAGAAGGGTTTTTAGGACAGAATAGTGCCTATGAATTTTTTGGGCTTGGTGACGCAACAACAGTAGATTTTATTGAAGTCACTTGGTTAAGTGGTCAAGTAGATCTTCATGAAAATATAGATGCAAATGTATCTTTAACAATTGTAGAAGGTCAAGCACTCAATGTAGAAGAAAATACGATTACAAATGACTTTCAATTATTTCCTAACCCAGTAAGCTCAGATGGGATATTCTATTTGAAGAGTAAAAACCCAATAGAAGGAGATCTTACTTTATATGATACCACAGGAAAAGAAGTGCTACGTTCTTCGATGGATGGTTCTTCTTCACAATTTAATGTTCAGGGATTATCTTCTGGTTTTTATATTTTAAAAGTAGTAACCCAAAATAGTATTGAGTCTTTAAAATTAATTATTAGATAACGTAAAGGAATACTTACTCAAAAATCTTCTCAGGATTACGTAAATAAACTTGATCTTCAGGACTCATAGGAATCGCATTTTCAATCTTTTCTTTGGTTGGGATAAACGTAAACATTATAAGTAAAGCTAACCCTGCAATGAGTAAGAAAAATAGATTATTTGTAGTCGTGTAAGTCACTGCGGCAAAAAGACCAATGCCTTCAATTGGAGCAACACGAATAATATGTGCAGTTTGATATACGCCCAACTTATGTTGTAATGACTTGTTTTGAATGTCTTTTTTAGTAAGAATCGTTTTAGAAACAAACTTTCCTATAAAAATAGCACCCACAAGTAATACGGGAATTAAAAATTCATAGGGTTGTTGGGTAAATGATAATGCTCCTATTTCTTCTGATGTAATAATATTAAAAACAGGTAGTAGCAAAAGACCGGCCATCATTGCTATGTGCAGTATAGATATTGTTCTTAAAAAAGACTTGAAATTTGTAGCAGGTTGTTGTTGTGTCATGGATATATATTAAAATCGTTTTTCGCCATCATTAATTTCAATCCAATA
>CAKZKZ010000211.1 GCA_937124495.1 uncultured Dokdonia sp.
CTAAATGCTTATACCTATTTACTCCTCCAAAACCTGCTTTACGTTGCTCGTCAGGTATTGGGCTTGCCTCAAAATAAGTTCTATATATATTGTCGTCTCTTTCTTGTAATTCAGCTAACCTTTCAGATAACACGCCTAATTCTTTAGACATTAACTCTGTATGCAACTTAAAGTTTTCTAATTCTCTTTTTTGCGCTCGCTCATTCGGCGACATTAAAAATTGGCTAAACCCAATAAATCCAAAAAAGGCTATTAACAAAGTTCCAGCAATTCCTAAGAAAGACTTTTTAAATGTTTCGCTTTTTTTTGACTCTATTTTTCGATACGACAACGTCTCGGGATCGTAATAATATTTTACTTTCGCCATAATGCTAAATGTACTATTTTTGTGCTCGTTAAACAAGCAACTTTATTTAAGGGGTTATGTTTGGAAACACACAAATTTACAAAATGTTTTAAAACTACTTTTCTTTAGTTGTTTTTTAATGATTATTTAACAAAATTTCGAGCTCAAATCGTATGAAATCTCAAGAAATAAGATCAAAATTTTTAGAATTTTATAAATCTAAAAACCATAATATAGTTCCGTCTGCACCAATGGTATTAAAAAATGACCCTACTTTAATGTTTGTTAATGCAGGGATGGTACCTTTTAAAGAATATTTTTTAGGACAAAAAAAAGTTGTAAGTAGTAGGGTTGCCGATTCTCAAAAATGCTTGCGTGTTTCTGGAAAACATAATGATTTAGAAGAGGTTGGTAAAGATACGTATCATCATACATTATTTGAAATGCTTGGAAATTGGTCTTTTGGTGATTATTTTAAAAAAGAAGCCATTGCTTGGGCTTGGGAATTATTGACCGAAGTATATAAAATAGACAAGGATATTTTATATGTTACTATTTTTGAAGGTGATAAAGAAGAAGGTTTAGAAAAAGATACGGAAGCTTATGATATTTGGAAACAATACATCGCTGAAGATCGTATTTTATTAGGTAATAAAAAAGATAATTTCTGGGAAATGGGTGCGCAAGGACCTTGTGGACCTTGTTCAGAAATTCATATAGATATCCGCTCTGCGGAAGAAAAAGCAAAAGTATCGGGTGCATCACTGGTTAATTTAGATCACCCACATGTTGTTGAAGTATGGAACTTAGTTTTTATGCAGTACAACCGTAAAGCAAACGGAAGTTTAGAAAACTTACCATCAACACATATTGATACCGGTATGGGATTTGAACGTTTATGTATGGCATTGCAAGGTGTGCAATCTAATTACGATACGGATGTATTTACACCGATTATTAGAGAAATCGAAACCATTACAGGTGTAAAATATGAAGATACTACCGTTTCTGGAGACGAAACTGACATTGCAATTCGTGTTATTGCCGATCATGTTCGTGCTGTAGCATTTTCTATTGCCGATGGTCAGTTACCAAGTAATACTGGGGCTGGTTATGTTATTAGAAGAATATTAAGAAGAGCTATTCGTTATGGTTTTACTTTTTTAAACCAAAAAGAGCCTTTTATCTACAAATTAGTAGAAACATTAAGTGCTCAAATGGGAGATGCTTTCCCTGAAATAAAAGCACAGGAACAGTTAGCGCATAATGTTATTAAAGAAGAAGAGCATTCTTTCTTAAAAACATTAGAACAAGGTTTGCTTTTATTAGATACGATAACTGCTAATGCTGCTGATAAATTAATTTCTGGAAAAAAGGTATTTGAACTAAAAGATACTTATGGTTTTCCTGAAGATTTAACGGCTTTAGTTTTATCTGAAAAAGGATTTAGCTACAATGAAGAAGAATATAAAACAGCTTTAAAAGAGCAACAAGATAGAGGAAGAGCTGCAACTGCGATTGAAACTGACGATTGGAATGTTTTAATAGAAGATGATGAGGAAGAGTTTATAGGTTACGACACTTTAACTGCCGATGTTAAGTTAACACGTTACAGAAAAGTAACTACAAAAAAAGATGGCGAGCAATACCAATTGGTATTTAATATGACACCTTTTTATCCTGAAGGTGGAGGGCAAGTTGGTGATGTAGGTTACATAGAAACAGCTAACGGTGATGTTATATATGTAGTTAACACTAAAAAGGAAAACAACCTTATTATTCACTACACTAAAAACTTACCTCGTAATTTATCTGAAAAATTTAAAGCTGTTGTAAACAAAGAAGCTAGAAATTTATCTGCTAGTAATCATACTGCAACGCATTTATTACATCAAGCATTACGTACTATTTTAGGAACACATGTTGAACAAAAAGGATCATTAGTAAGTCCAAAACACTTACGTTTTGATTTTTCTCATTTTTCTAAAGTAGATGCTAATCAATTACAAGAAATAGAAAACTTTGTAAATGCTCGTATTCGTGAAAATCTTTCTTTAGTTGAAAGAAGAAACATACCAATGCAACAAGCTATTGACGAAGGTGCTATTGCTTTATTTGGAGAAAAATACGGAGATTCTGTAAGAGCTATTAAGTTTGGGCAATCTATGGAGTTATGTGGAGGTACTCACGTAGCACAAACTGGTGATATTTGGTATTTTAAAATTAAATCTGAAGGAGCTGTTGCTTCTGGAATCAGAAGAATTGAAGCGATTACAAATGTTGCTGTTGGAAATTATTTTGAGGATGTTGAACGTAACTTTTCTGCGGTAAAACAATTATTAAAAAATCCTAAAGATGTTGCCAAATCTGTAAATAGTTTACAAGATGAAAATGCAGCTTTAAAAAAGCAAGTAGAGCAATTATTAAAAGAAAAAGCTCAAAACTTATCTGGTGAATTAAGAAATCAATTACAAGAAGTAAATGGAGTACAGTTTTTAGCAACTAAAGTAGATTTAGATGCTAACGGAATTAAAAACTTAGCTTTTGCTTTAGGTAAAGAGTTTCAAAACTTATTTTTATTCTTTGCTTCATCAGAAAAAGCTGACAAAGCAATGTTAACATGTTATATTTCTAAAGAATTAGCTGCAGAACGTGGTTATGATGCTGGAAAAGTAGTTAGAGAACTAGGAAAACTGATTCACGGTGGTGGTGGTGGACAAAATTTCTTTGCTACTGCTGGTGGTAAAAACCCAGGCGGAATTCCGAAAGCTTTAGAAAAAGCGAAAGACTATATTGTTTAATCATAATACAAACAATACTTTATAGCAGCTAAAAAATTATAAATAAGTTTAGCCCCGATTGAAGCGTTTGTTTGAGCTCTTTTTTGATTTTTCTTCAAAAAAAGCGAGTGCGTAAAGCGGGAAATTGCTTCAAATAAAAATAATATTAAAAAGGTTCAAAGATTTAATTCTTTGGACC
>CAKZKZ010000212.1 GCA_937124495.1 uncultured Dokdonia sp.
GGGAGTTTTAAAGCTGTACCCAAGCAAGCACATTGAATTTCTTGTTTACTTACTAAGCTTCTCGTCACGCCTATTGTAGTGATTCCTAGAATGAGTAATGTCGCCACTAAAGCTGTTGGAATTGCTATACGCAGTAAAAACAAGAGCCCTAAAGCGAGTTCTATAAAAGGATAAACCCATCCATAAACATTCATACGTTTTGCCAAAGGGTCATACATGCTAAAACTCATCACAAATCCTTTAAGATCTAAAAACTTAAAGAAACTAAATACGATATAAAATAATCCCATAAAGTCTAGCATGGCTTCGCTCCCATTCCATTCTTTATAATGCAGTAGGATACTTGCCGCCGTGATATATCCAAAAATGAGAAATAACGGTCGTAATTGCACCCATTTAGAAGGTGGATCTTCTACCGTTGAAACAAACACCTGTTCTTGTACCTTGGCTGTAATGGTAAATTTAGGCTTGAGTTCTTTTTGTAAGGCCGCTACAGTAAGCGGCGAAGAAAAGGTGATCACTGCTTCTTCTTTTTCTAAAGAAACATGTGCGTCATTCACGCCAGGAATCGCTTTCAAATCCTTTTCTATTCCAGACCGACAACCGTTACAGGTCATTCCAAGTACTGTATACCTATGTTCTATATTACTCATGGTCGTGGTCATCATTGTGCGTATCTGCTTCTATTGCTGGAGCTATTTTCCAATCAAAGACCAACAATTCACTTTTCCTATAATTACTTACAAAAACCTGCCCTTCATGTTGTATCACTTCTATTGGTTTTTCAAGGCCTTCCGAGAGTATCTGTTTCAATAGTCCATCATGATCAAATACCAACACACGGTTGTTCTCAAAGTCGGTTACAAATACTTCTGTAGGACCTACAAAAATACCTGTAGCCGCATTCATTTTTTGATCGGCACCTATGATTTTTAAGAAGGTTCCGTTTTTATCAAATACTTGTATACGGTTATTATACGCATCGGCTACCCAGATTTTATCTTCTGTAATTTGCACATCGGTTGGATAATAGAAATCCCCTGGTGCTTTTCCTTCTTTTCCGAAAGAGATAAATTCTTTTCCATCTTTACTATAGAGAATCCGGTTATTGTAAAAATCAGCAATAGCTTTCTCTTGCTTATACGAAGAAACTCCAGCAGGAGCATCTAAAGAATCTACAAGAACTAACGCCTTCTTTTCTTCTTGATCAAAAACACTAACCTCGTCATTTCCATATTGAGGTACAAATAGCGCGTTTTCTTCATTATCTATATGCATTGGACGATCTAAAGAGTCGATGGTTTTTATCGTCTTTCCTTCCTCATCTATCAATACCAATCGATTATGATCCCCATCACTTAACCAGATTCCTTCTGAGGTAACGGCCATTCCGATAGCATTTATACCCGTGATAGGAATTGCTTTTGTGAGTTGCCAGTTCTTTACAACTGCTTCTTTTTCTGCACAGCTTAGTATGAGAACTAAGGCGATTGCTGTATATATATATTTAGTCATTTGTTTATTTCGTTTAAAAACTCATTTTGATTATATAATTACGTATTCGTGAAATGAGTTGTTACTTCTCTTTTTTTTTCATTGACAAAAAAAGAAACAAAAAAGTCTAGGCAGACGAAACCTTATCTAAAATTTATTGTTCTATTTCTAAATTTCAGAAACTCGCTCTGCTCAAACAGTCTGAAATTTTACGAAATATTCACTTCAAATTTTACGATAACTTTTCGAAGGCCAAAAGCTACTTTAATTAATACTCCACGCGTTCATACGCACAACAAGCTGGTAAGTCTTTATAAGCACCATTTTTGGCTTTATGATTTTTAGTATCGTGCCCTACTTTTGCCACTGCTTTTTCAATCGCATCAAGATCGGTTGTTTTGGTATCATAACTCACTTCCAAAAGCTTGGTATCTTTATTCCAAAGGGCCGTTGCTACCCCAGAGATGTCTGTAGATGCTTTTTCAATACGCACTTGACACATCTCACATTTACCAGCGACAAATACACTTTCTGTCACAAGATCTGCATCTGCCGAAATTGCTTCTTTTTGAGCACTTTCCATCTCTTCTACTGTTCCATCAAAACGAGTCACACGACCTGACATAGGCGTGTATCCTGCTTTTACAACTTGTTGTTCTACATCTTTAATGGTAAGCGCTTTTTCTGAAGGATCGGTAAAGCTAAAGTCTCCCGTCTCTATATTAATTTTTACTTTTTTAATCCCTTTAAATTCTTTAAACTTCTTTTCAAGTCCGTAGGCACAAAAAGGACAACCTAATCCGTCTACTTGTACTTCAAATTGATCGTAGTTTTTCTGAGCCTGAACTTGTAGTGCGGGTACGACCATCAAAATGGTCAGTACGATGAATGCTATTTTTTTCATAATTCCTTTTTTGTTTTAAAATGTATATCTCGATCCGAAGAAAATACTGTAATTTAACTCTCTAGTTACATCCATATTTTGAATTAATGGTAACTGCACGGCTAGGTCAAATGTGATATTTTTACCTGCATATTGGATCCCTTGTGCGTATAACAATTGGTACCAATCTCTTTCTGTAAATAACGAACTCGTATATTCAAAATATAGATTGATTTGCTTGTTAGGATATTGTGGTTTTAATAGCGGTAAGCCTACGCCAAATTTCCCTCGAAATTCATCTACCGTTGCTTCTGGTGACCAGTTATATCCTAATTCTGTTGAGATACCGTACTTTAACGTCTCATATCCAGAAACTATGCCATAATACCCTTCGTAAAAACCTGTACTCAAACCGATTAAATCAATCTTATCTCCCGTTGGGATGCTTTGAAAGGTTTTGGCTATTATCCTGAAGGTTTTTCCAGTAGCATCTTTGCGATAAAATTGGTATTTCCCTAATACTTTAATATCGGCAAGCGTGCTTTCTGATGCGCCATTTTCGATATCATAATTTAAGTACGGTAAGTGTACCGCAAATAATGAATTGGACGTGGGTAAATAGTGAAGCATGATAGGAACATAGGTTGCCGAAAGGCGTTCGGTGTTTCTTATCTCTACTAATGTTTTGGCAGTAAAGCTGCCTCCGCCTAACATAATAGGCTTATCTGCTGTTATTGGTGGTCCTTGTGTATACGCTTTCGCGAAAGCGAATAGAGCAACCACTAAAAAAAAGTGTTTCATGTATAATTATTTGATGTATGATGAAACCCGAATATTTGTTAGAAAATCTGGGTTATACTAAACTACGACGAGTAAAGCATCAAAAATCAAATCAAAAATTGTTCGTGAAGAACGATAAAGTCGGTGACAATATCTGGCGGTGGATACCCATTAAAAGGAATAGAATGTACTTCTGACTCCTCAAACAAATGAATATACGATGTGAATAAAGCAACAACAAATTCTTGTTGTTCAATATCTAATTTCTGGAGAGGTACTTTAAGTTCATCTTGTCCCTCAACGCTTATTTGTTCATCATGACAACAACTTTTCTTTTTCATTTCTGAAGAAGCGTTATTCTCCATCGCCATCGCCATGCTACAATTTTTGGCTTCTTTAAAAACGGCAACATCTATCAAAGTATCTCCACAATAATGCATATCCACTGTAAATGACATCGTAGTAAAGATCACTACACATGCCATGGTCATCGCCATTATTTTGTGGAATATTGTTTTCATAATGAATTACAAAATTACGAAAATTAAACGAACACCTATTTGTGTTAACAAAGCCTTAGCAAACAAACTAGTAAGATTCTTGTAATTTAGCAGACAAAAAGGAAAAATTAAAACATGAAACTATCAATTATTATTACAGGGTTAGTTTTTGCTATTTCCTGTCAGCATACCCCTGCCAAGCTTAGTGAATCCACTGCGTCACTTGATCCTGTGCAAACTCAAGTCCAAGACGGACTTTCTAAAGCATATTTTGCTAGTGGCTGTTTCTGGTGTGTTGAAGCCGTTTATGAAAGTGTAGAAGGTGTGAAAGAATCTATTTCTGGATACAGTGGAGGGCATACAGAAAACCCAACCTATCAATCTAGTAACACAGGTAGAACAGGTCATGCAGAAGCAGTAGAGATTTATTATGATTCTAACATTGTATCATTTGCCACCCTGGTCGATGTGTATTTTGGATCTCAAAATGTCACACAAGTCAATGGACAAGGACCTGACAGAGGGTCTCAATATCGTTCTATTATTTTCTATCAAAATGAAAAGGAAAAAGAAATCATTCTTCAAAAGGTAAAAGAGCAAGAAAAAATACACGGAGAAGGTAAGGTTGCTGCTTCCATCTTACCATTTCAAAAATTCTGGAAAGGAGAAGATTATCATCAAAATTATGAGCGATTACATCCAGAAAGCCGATACATACAAGGGGTCTCTATCCCAAGATTACGAAGTTTCCAAAAGAAATTTCCTCAATTACTCAAAAAGAATGCGCATTAACCCGCATTATGTATTAGAAAATCTATTACAGTCTGAAACTACTGCAAAATAGTACGTTTCACTCTATTTTTCAATCTAACCATAGCGATGCTATGCTTAGATTGAAAAAACATCCTCTCTTATGGTATTTTCAAACCTCATTACGAAGTTCTAATACATAATCCGGGATTAAGGTTTTCTAACCTTCAATTCAAATAAAAGCGGGTACAGACGGTCTTTAGTTACATAAAGGCCGTTTTCGTTTTCTATAAGATCTGGTAATACATCATACGGACTCTCATCATGTTCTCTCAAGAATTCTACAATCAATCCTTGCTCAGTCAATGCAGAAATCACATCAGCCAGACCATGATTCCAACCATATTCTTTACTTACTATAGAAGAATCATTATCTGCATACGTACCTTCATGTTCCTCATAAATAACCTCCTTTTGATTGTATCCATAACGTAACACAGCTTTTCCAGAGGTATAATCAAACATCCAAACTAAGGGGTGAAAATCTACAATATAAAATACACCACCAGAGACTAATCGTTCTGCAATCATCTTTCCCCATGGTTTTAAATCTGGCAACCACCCTATCGTTCCATAGCTTGTAAATACAATATCAAATTGCTCTTTTACATGCGTAGAGGTTTCTAGTACATTACATCGCACAAAAGTGGCATCTAACTGAAGATCTTTTGCTAGTTTTTGAGCTAATGCAATCCCATCATCACTTAAATCAACTCCTGTACACCGTGCACCCATCCTAGAAAAACTCAAGGTATCTTGGCCAAAATGACATTGTAAATGCAATAATGACTTTCCATTTACATCCCCTAGGGCTTGTAATTCATACTGGTTTAAAGAAGTTTCACCTGCTAAAAAACCATCCATATTATAAAAATCACTCTTGGCGTGAATAGCTACTTTTTGATTCCAGGTATCTCGATTAACTTTAAAATAATCAGGATTAGCATCAGACATAATTTGTATTTTTGAAATAAAACTTTGAGAAAGATACTACATTTTGACAAAGACGCTATAGAAGAGATGGATAAGCGGTTCAGAGCTAATTTCATCAATAGTGTGACAGGGTATAAATCGGCTAATTTACTAGGGACTATTGATCAAGAAGGGGTTACAAATCTTGCTGTCTTTAGTTCTATAACACATTTAGGTAGTCATCCTCCATTAATAGGGTTTATTACAAGACCTACTGTAGTACCTCGTCATACGTATGCAAATATTAAAGCTACAGGTATTTTTACAGTAAATCATATTCATGCAAAAATCATTGAAGAAGCTCATCAAACATCAGCACGGTCTGATGCTGTTACTTCTGAATTTGCTGTAACAGGACTCACACCAAAATTTATCAAAAAAGGGAAAGCTCCTTTTGTAGCAGAAGCTCATATCAAAATGGCATGTCGTTATGTAAATGAATATCCTATCAAAGAAAATGGGACATTACTTGTGGTGGGTGCCATTGAAGATATTTACCTTCCAGAAGGCGTACACGATACCGAAGATGGTTGGATAGATCTTAGCAAAGCTAGAGGTGTTACGATTAATGGTCTAGACAGCTATGCAGAACCACAATTACTCGATCGTTTACAGTATGCAAAACCAGATGCACCTATAACATCTATTCTTAAAAAGTAAATGTAGTTTCCTATTCTTATACTATTTCTGATAAGGATTTCCTTTATCTTTGCTGATATTTCTTAGTATGCTGGAGTTTATCCTGAGCCTGTCGAAGGGTGAAAGCATACTTAACACACAACACACTATGCAATTATCTAAGATTCCTAAGCTTAAACACACAGACGGAGACAACTTTTTTTTACTCGCAGGTCCTTGCGCCATTGAAGGTGAAGATATGGCGATGCGTATCGCAGAAAAAGTATTAGAAATTACGACAAAATTAGAAATTCCTTATGTTTTTAAGGGAAGTTTTAGAAAAGCAAACCGCAGTCGTGTAGACAGTTTCACAGGAATTGGTGATGAGAAAGCATTGGAAATTCTTGCCAAAGTTTCAGAACGTTTTGATGTCCCTACCGTAACCGATATTCATGAGGCTTCAGATGCGGCACTAGCAGCACAATATGTAGATATTCTTCAAATACCTGCTTTTTTGGTGAGACAGACAGCACTAGTTGTTGCAGCAGCAAAAACAGGTAAAGTCGTCAATTTAAAGAAAGGGCAATTTATGTCTCCCGAAAGCATGCAACATGCGGCTAGAAAAGTAACAGACACTGGAAATGAGCAAGTGATGATTACCGATCGTGGGACGATGTTTGGATACCAGGATATGATTGTTGATTTTAGAGGAATCCCTACGATGCGACAATATGCACCTACCGTACTAGATGTTACGCATTCTTTACAACAACCTAATCAATCTAGTGGTGTGACTGGTGGTCGTCCAGATATGATAGAAACCATTGCACGAGCGGGAATTGTAAATCATGTAGATGGTCTTTTTATAGAAACTCATTTTGACCCTGCAAACGCAAAAAGTGATGGAGCCAATATGCTAGACATCGCGTATCTAGAAAAATTACTAACCAACTTAGTGGCTATACGTAAAACGATTAATACGTTATAATACCAAATAAACTAAGATCATATAAATTCAGTATTAAAAAACGCATATTCAAAAAAATGAATATGCGTTTTTTGTTTACTAAAAAGGGAACCTTCCCCCAAAGGTTCCCTGCTTGCTAGATAAGGTACATAATATTCATGTAATTGATTAGCAAGTTTACGTTACAAACATAGGTGTAACCCTTTTAATATACCCTTAATATATTAAAAGTTAACATTACAATAATACTCTATTAGCTTTTTTTATTAAAGTCAGCTGTTGCTTTCAAAATATCTTGTAGTACAGCCACTTCAATATCTTCTAATGTATAATACCGTAACGATCTGAGTGTTTTACGTTTCTCTCCAGCAACTAGGTGTTCTTTGTGGATCTCTATATGAATCCCATTTATAAAACCTACATCGACAAACGTTTTTCTAAAATTAAGAAAACAATGCATTTTTCCATGTACACTATAAAAAGGCAAATGCCACTTATACTGCTCTTCTACTTCAGGTATGGTATGCTTAATAATAGCCTGCAACTCCATAAGTAGGGTTCGCCAAGGTTCCGGTTTTGATACAATATAGTTTTCGGCTGGATTCAAGGGTATTGCTTTATATTATTGATCATTTACTATAAATGTACTACAAATTGATAAAACTAGTGATTCTATGACTTTTACATTTTTCTACCCATTCGGATGTATTCGGTGTCTTATTTCGCGAAAGCGCGCCCATATTCAGGTATATAGTGAGCTTATTATAAGTACGCTAAAATAGTATCACTTCTTTTTATACAACACTATAGATATATGATTCTTATAGAAACTTTAAAATCCCTATTTTTGAGAAACATCAAATATAAATCCTATGAGTTCTAGACGTGATTTTGTAAAGAAAACTGCCTTAGTAGGTGCAGGAATTGCACTTGCCCCAAACATAGCCTATAGCGCTACACAAGCAACAAAAGACACCTTAAGGGTTGCTCTTATTGGTGTGGGATTGCGAGGCACCAATCATCTAACTAATTTATTAGCACGTAAAGATGTTACGGTAGAAGCTATATGCGATATTGATCCAAATAGAATCACTATTGCTAAAGAACATATTGCTAAAGCAGGATTTAAAGCTCCCAAAGTATTTGGGAAAGACGACTATGACTATAGAAATCTTCTAGAAGACAAAAACATAGATGCTGTCATCATTTCTACACCTTGGTTATGGCACACACGCATGGCAGTAGATGCCATGAAAGCTGGAAAATATACAGGCATTGAAGTTTCAGCGGCCAATACCATGGAAGAATGTTGGGATTTGGTCAACACTCATGAAGCCACAGGAAGTCATCTCATGATTCTTGAAAATGTAAATTATCGCCGTGATATTCTAGCGGTACTGAATATGGTACGACAGGAAGTATTTGGAGAGCTCATTCACTTTAGATGTGGGTATCAACATGATTTACGTTTTGTCAAATTAAACGATGGAGTAACTCCGTATGGCAAAGGGGTTGAGTTTGGAGAGAAAGGAATTTCAGAATCCAAATGGCGTACACAACATTCATTATTACGTAATGGAGATGTGTATCCTACACATGGCGTGGGTCCTATGGCGACGATGTGTAATGTCAATAGAGGAAACCGATTTGTATCGATGACTTCACACGCAACTAAAGCTGTAGGAATCAACAAATACATTGTTGAAAACGGAGGAAAAGACCACCCAAATGCAAAACTAAAATGGAAACAAGGAGATGTCATCACTTCTACTATTGATACCGCCAATGGAGAAACCATTATTGTCACGCACGATTGTAATTCTCCACGTCCCTACTCACTTGGTTTTAGGGTACAAGGAAGTCAAGGCTTATGGGAAGTCGATGGAAGTCGGATCTATATAGAAGGTAAAAGCGAACCCCATCGTTGGGATGAAGCGCAAGCTTGGCTAGACAAGTATGATCATCCGTTATGGAAAAAATATGGAGAATATGCTACAAATGCAGGTCATGGAGGCATGGACTTTTTTGTGCTAAATGCCTTTGTAGAATCTGCAAAGCAGAATATCGCACCGCCATTGGATGCGTATGATGCTGCAGCTTGGAGTGCGATTACACCACTTTCTGAAGCTTCGATTGCCAATAATGGCGAGCCACAAGATTTTCCTGATTTTACGAGAGGATTATGGGTGAGCCGCCAACCGTATAACTGGATGAAAAATACCTACTAGTGTCAAATAGTATTTCAAAAGCACCTGGACGTATTTGTCTTTTTGGTGATCATCAAGATTATTTAGAACTTCCAATTATCGCTTGTGCAATCAATCGATATATTACCGTACAAGGAATCCCTAATGGTACCGATTCGTTTGTCATCAACTTGCCTGATCTTGGGAAAGAAGAGGTGGTGCGCTTTCGCGAAAGCGATCTCAAACCTACTAAAGGAGGTCACCTCAAAACAACTTTGTTTGTCGTGCAGCAATATGGTTGTCACCCTGACCAAGGATATGATATCACCATACAAGGAGATATTCCTATCAATGCAGGTCTGTCTAGCTCCTCTGCCATGATCGTTGCTTGGACACAATGGCTATTTACGACTTTTGGTTGCAATCAACAGATCACCCCCGAATTAATAGGTAAAGTGGCTTATGAAGCTGAGGTGGTTGCTCAAAATTCACCTGGCGGAAAGATGGACCAATATACCAGTGCTATAGGCGATATTATCTATTTAGAAACCGATGCCTTTTCTAAACATCGTAAAATAGATACTGCCATAGATGGATTGATTATTGGCGAATCTGGCATTTCAAAAAATACAGTGGGTGTCCTTGGAGATATTAAAGGAAAATCTCTGGAAGCTATTGCAATGGTACAAAAAGAAGTTCCTACGTTTGAGCTTCCTCTTGCAACCCTTGATGCGTACGAAAAGTATAAAACACTATTACCAACAGATCTTCAACCGTTTTTCTATGCAGCGATACAGAATCATATGATTACGCAAGAGGCGCTTTTCGCTTTAAGCGAAAAAGAAATCAACTATCAAAACATAGGCCGTTTACTAAATGCACATCACGAAGTTTTAAAAGACATCTTAAAAATCACCGTTCCCGTTATAGATGCCATGATTGATGCTGCATTAAAAGCAGGTGCGTATGGTGTAAAAATTGTAGGTTCTGGCGGTGGTGGTTGCATCTGTGCCCTTGCTCCTATTGAAAAACAAGACAGTGTTATCAAAGCAATACAAAACGCAGGTGCTAAAGATGCATACAGCGTACACATTAGTAAAGGAGCTCATATTTTATGACAAATACACTCATCATACTCGCTGGAGGTGCTTCCTCTCGCATGAAAAAATCAACAGCTTCATCACTTTCTAAAGAGATGGTGACACAGGCAAATACGCGCAGTAAAGCACTCATTTTGCTCCATGATAGGCCGATGCTTGATTATGTATTATATGCGGCAAAACAGGCAGGAATTACGAAGGTTATTATTGTAATTCACCCGAAAGGTGGTTTATTTAAAGAGTATTATGGATTAAAAGATCAAGAAAATGATTTTCATGGACTGTCTATTTCTTATGCAGTGCAACACATTCCAGAAGGTCGTGAAAAACCGCTGGGTACTGCCGATGCTTTATTACAAGCGATAGATCAATATCCAAGATTAAAATCAGATACTTTTTTGGTGTGTAATTCTGACAATTTATATAGTACTGCTGCTTTTTTCGCTTTACGCGAAACTAAGAACCCGAATGCTTTTCTAAATTATGATCGTGATGCACTTCAATATCCTATGGAACGTATTGCTCGATTTGCATTGACAAAAGTAACTGCAGAAGATTATTTAGAAGGTATTATTGAAAAACCAGACGCTTCGAGTGTTGAAGCGTATAAACATACAGATGGTACATTTCGAGTGAGTATGAATATTTTTAAATTTGATGGTGCCTCCTTTTATCCGTATTTAGTGGCGTGTCCCATGCATTCAGAACGCCTTGAGAAAGAACTTCCCACTGCGATTCTTGCTATGCTCACCGAGCATCCAAAAGCTATGCAAGCAATTCCTTTTGCAGAGCATGTACCTGATTTAACTGGAAAAGATGATATTTTTATTTTGAATGAGTATCTTTCTACACATATTCCAACACTAGACTGGAATCAATAACCTTTACACCTATGATTGATTTATCGACTTTAGACCTTGTTATTATTATTGCGCTTTTTGCTATCATCTTATCCGTAGGGGTTTATGTAGGTAAAGCCTCTGGAAAAGATACAGCGCAATACTTTTTATCAGGTCGTAATATGCCTTGGTGGTTACTCGGACTTTCTATGGTAGCAACCACCTTTTCTACAGACACGCCAAATTTGGTAACAGACATTGTACGTACCAACGGAGTTTCTGGAAACTGGGTATGGTGGGCATTCCTCGTTACTGGATTATTGACTGTTTTTGTCTATGCAAAACTCTGGCGTAAATCTGAAGTAAAAACCGATATCGAATTTTACGAATTGCGTTATGGCGGTATGCCAGGTAAATTTCTACGTGTATTTAGAGCAGTGTATTTAGGGATTATTTTTAATGTTTTAGCGATGGCAGGTGTGACACTTGCTGCGATAAAAATAGGCGAAGTCATGCTAGGGTTAGATCCTGTTACGACGGTAGTCATTGCAGGAGTCATCACGGTAATATTTAGTGCTATCGGAGGATTTAAAGGTGTTGTGTATACCGATTTCATTCTATTCTTTGTTGCCATGGCGGGTGCTTTTGGGGCTGCGTATTACATTGTAGGCATACCTGAAATAGGAGGACTTGATGCTTTAATAGCCCACGAAAATGTAAAAGACAAACTCAATATCTTACCAGATTTTGATGACACCAATACCTTGATCACCCTATTGATTATTCCGCTTGCTGTACAATGGTGGAGTAGTTGGTATCCGGGATCAGAACCTGGTGGTGGTGGATATGTAGCACAGCGAATGCTGGCTGCCAAAGATGAAAATCATGCGATAGGCGCTACCTTCTTTTATAATATTATGCATTATGCCATACGCCCATGGCCATGGATTCTTGTGGCACTTGCATCACTAGTTGTTTTTCCAGATCTCGCTAGTATACAAGAAGCATTTCCAAATGTATCTGAAGATAAACTAGGGCATGATCTTGCCTATTCGGCCATGTTAACAATGCTTCCAAGCGGACTTTTAGGTCTGGTGCTCGCATCACTTTCTGCTGCGTATATGAGTACTATCAGTACACACTTGAATTGGGGAGCTTCG
>CAKZKZ010000213.1 GCA_937124495.1 uncultured Dokdonia sp.
ATAGGACTTGCTATTAATCATGCCAGCAATCTAGTTACAGACCCTAATCCTAGCGGAAGTGGCGTTGGAGGTGTTATTTTATTTCCAGGGAACACAACTATTGAGATTTCAAACCCCATTACTATGCGAAGCAACATTACTTTTAGAGCGTCGCATTCTAAAGCTACAATTAAAGTTTCTGACAACTTCACTACATCTAGTACTATGATTGCAATAGGCAACAGAGAAAACCTCGTTTTTGAGAATATTATTTTTGATGGAAATAATGAGAAAACTGCAGCAAGTACATTTCAAGATCAAACCATTGACAATATTACTTTTATCAACTGCGAATTTCAAAATATGATCAATACTGGCAGAACTGCCACGGGTATAGCACTATCAAATGCGACAGATGTTCTTATAAAAGGATGCATTTTTAGAAACAGTAATTTTGGAATTCGTCTTGAAAAAAGAAATCGTAGAATCAGAATTGAAAACAATAGATTTGAAAATACACTCAATAAAAACCCTATTAGATTACAAAGCGTTAGAGACAGTTTAAATCCTCTTATCCCTGCTTACAGTAGTGATGTATGGATTATTGGAAATAAAATTGATATAGGCAGAGCAGAGTCTATTATTGAAGAGTTAAATATCCCAAGAGATCCAAATACAGGAGCTGTAGATATTAGCACTGTAAATTCTGAAGACGATCCTGATTTTGACGCTTATGATGCATGGAGAAAAGGAGGATTTGGCCCTAGTGCTATTTACTTAACGTGCGGAGGTGGAGATCCCCTCGGAACCTTAGCCACTGACAATCATATTAATGTGATTATTGAAAACAACTATGTAAATGGCCCTGATTTTGGCTTTTTTGACGGAGGATCTGCAGATCTTTACAGTGTCAAAGATGTTATAAATCTAAAGCTTCATAACAATACAGCCCGAAACTCTGGAGATTTAGGAGTCTCTATAGAACGTAGCGCTAATGCAATTGTTTCTAACAACACCGTGGAAAGAAATAACTCTTCAGGTATTGCATTTACAGAGGTAAGAAACTCTGTAATCACCAACAATGTTGTTGCCAATAATGCGTTACGAAGAGATTTAATTTACAACAATGTACCCTATGGAGGAATCCTCCTTTTAGGTGCCACCACCAATGCTCTGATAGAAGGCAATCAACTGTATTGTTATTCGGCGCCAGGAGACATCTCATATGCTATAACCATTACCAATGGTGTAGATTACACAGAAGGACGTACCAGTCCTACTTCTTATTATGGTATTATGATACGTCAAGAAGGAAGTGAAGATGTTGGAGGAAGTACATCTGTAGGCACTCCTTCTGGAACTAAAATTGGGATTAATCAATATTCTGGGCACAGATGGGGCCCTATTTTTAATGAGTCGACTTCTACTCAAATCACAGAAAATTTTACAGCCACAGCATATCCAACAGATGAAGATGTACCAGTAGGTGCATGGGTTAGTAATTCTAATCTTATTTTTTCTGCATTAGGATGGGGTGTTATAGATCGTAATCAGGACAAATTAAATGGTCCTGTATCTTCTGGAAATGAAATTATTCTAGTAGATGCTACAGGGATACAAGTACAAGATATTATCGGGATAGAACTTCCTGATTCTAATGTACACTGGACAACCGTAAGTGCTATCAATGTAGGCAGTAACCCAAACACGATATCAATTACTGACGCTGCGATACTAAGCGACAAAGCAAGAGTTGTTGCCCTTAGATGGAAAACTGTCACTCAATAATTTTACTTCACTAATGAAGTATAAATAACTTTAGGAAGCCAAACAATAAGATTATTGTTTGGCTTCCTATTTTTATATAAATAAAGCCCCCCGACACATCGTTGCTCACTCTATTTTTTAAGTTTATCAAAATTCATGAATCTAGATAACACTTCTTTTTAAAAACCTTCAATTTCAAATAGTTTTAATAAAAATTATTGCTAGAAATAATTGTCAACTCTGACAAAATCACTGCTAATAAAGAATAGACACACGCCTTGAGTGTCTTTATAAGTTCAAGGCATCTTATTTATTTTAAAACTATTTATTATGTTAGAACAATTTGAAACTTATGAAATACAAAGCCCTCAATTGATTTATGGAGGAGAAATAAAAACGAAAGTTGATCCCGAACCTCTACTTGAGTAGTAACTATACATCATATACAGTTTATGATTAAAAATTTTAATGAGGTTGTCAAAAAGTAACTTAGAACGTCATTCTGAACTTATTTCAAAATCATATCTAATCATTATGAGAAACTGAAATGAATTCGGTTTGACGGGAAGTTATTTTCTTTTGTGTCAAAAACTACAAATGGAAAACAACAACCACCACCAAGTTTTACAAACTCATTTTAGCAAATAGATCCCTTTTAAAAGAGGAACGGAAAGTTTAAAATATTTTATGAAAAACCTACAAAATATTTTAAACAACCACCACTTCACCGAGATTCTATATTCATTTTAGCAAATAAGTCCCATACAACAACACCGCATGAGACAGAGATATTTAGGGAATGTTTGGTTCCAAATTGAGGGATTTCAATCACGGTATCACTTTCTGAAACAACCTCTTGTTGTACGCCTTTTACTTCGTTCCCAAAAACAATTGCATAGGTCGTTCCTTTTTCAGGAGTAAAATCGTTGAGCATAACCGCATTTTCTGCTTGTTCAATAGCGCATAGATGGACGCCTTGTTCTTTTAGCTTTCGCGAAAGCGTAACCGTATCTTCTACATGTTCCCATACAACGGCATCGGTCGCTCCCAATGCTGTTTTCTGGATCTCCCGATGTGGCGGCTGCGCCGTGATACCACACAAATAAATTTTTTGAATCAGAAATGCATCAGCAGTACGGAAAACAGAGCCTATATTATTAAGACTTCGTATGTTATCTAATATAATAATAAGCGGTGTTTTCTCTGACTCCTTAAACTCGGTAACAGACTTACGATGTAGTTCGCTATTTTTAAGTTTTCTGCTCATTTCCTGACTACTCTTTACTTTCTAAAGTCCTCACTGCCCTTTGGGCATCTCTCCAAAAGGGAGAGAATTAGTTTATTTATTTTTGATTATATCCAAAACGTCGCAGTTGCTTCTGATCGCTACGCCAGTTTTTATTCACTTTTACATAAAGCTCCAGATGTACTTGTTTTCCGAAGAATTTCTCTAAATCTTTACGGGCTTCTACACCTACTCGTTTTAAAGCACTTCCTTTATGACCGATAATGATTCCTTTTTGACTATCACGTTCTACCATAATCACAGATCGCATTCTGATAATCGCCTCTTCTTCAAAAAACTCTTCGGTATCAATTTCTACCGAGTACGGAATTTCTTTTTTGTAATGCATTAAGATCTTCTCACGTATAATCTCATTCACAAAGAAACGCTCTGGCTTATCTGTCAACTGATCTTTTGGATAAAAAGGAGGGGATGCTGGAAGTAATTCTACAATACGCTTAAAGACTTCTTCTACTCCAAAGTTTTCTAGTGCTGAAATAGCAAATACCTCAGCATTAGGCACTTTTTCTGACCATAACTGCAAAGAGGCTCCTAGGAGTTCTTCATTTCCTTTATCAATCTTATTGATGAGTAATAATACTGGAATTTTTGCACCACGAATTTTATTAAAAAAGGCTTCATCTTTCAACTCTTTTTCGCCTAATTCTACAAGGTATAAAAGGACATCGGCATCTTCAAAAGCACTTTTCACAAAGTCCATCATTGATGCTTGCAACTCATAAGCAGGTTTTATGATCCCTGGGGTATCACTTAAAACGACTTGAAAATCTTCTCCGTTTACAATCCCAAGAATACGGTGACGTGTAGTTTGTGCTTTTGAGGTGATGATAGATAAT
Source organism: uncultured Dokdonia sp. (assembly GCA_937124495.1). Taxonomy (GTDB): domain Bacteria; phylum Bacteroidota; class Bacteroidia; order Flavobacteriales; family Flavobacteriaceae; genus Dokdonia. The sequence goes on from CAKZKZ010000213.1 coordinate 3,889, forward strand.
CGTTCTCCTACAAACGCATTCATAAGCGTACTCTTTCCGACATTAGGATTTCCTATAATATTTACAAAACCAGCTTTATGCTCCGCCATCTTTTATTGTTTTTTGCAAAGGTAAACTTTATACTTTCTAAATCTCAAAATGAAGTGGGAAGTTAGATGCTGGGTGCTGGGTGCTGGAAGTGTATTTTTTTTGCGATTTGTAAAAACAAAACAATATTTCTGATACTTATCTTTCTAAGTACGCTTTCAAGGAGTGAAACGACACAGAAGTTTATACTGAGCAATGTCGAAGTGCGAAAGCGTAAAGTATAGTTTCATGCGTTCTTATGACAAATATCATTATTTGTTTTATCAGCGTATGCTACATTTAAACCTTATGGAATTGTCTAATGATATTGTATTACGTCCTCGATTTTCACTGGAATTGGATGTATTGCCAGAGAACGTGTTAAGTACATTTGAAGATGTTGCTAAGACACAGTCTGATTTTATTATAAGTCGCAGTGATGATCACGTATTTATTAGAATTCCAAAGCACAAACAACATTTCTGGTCACCACAATTACATCTAGAAGTCTATAAAATAGAAGAACAACCCACGATACTCAAAGGTCTTTTTGGTCCAAAACCTACCGTTTGGACACTATTCATGTTTTTACATTTTATAATAGCCACCTTGTTTATTGGTGCTGGTGTATGGCTATATACGAATATTGCTTTAAAGGCTTCATATATATTTCCAATCGTGACAATGGTTTTTCTTTTTATCTTTTGGTTCGTGCTCTATTTTTCAGGTCGATTAGGAAAAGAAGCTGGTAAAAAAGAAATGAGAGCACTACACTCTTTTATGTATGATACGCTCAACCAAATTACCGTACAGTAAACTACCTCGAGGCATGCCCATTAGGGATTTTAAGAGGGAAATCATTTAATTTCGAGGCAAACCTCGGAGTATTTAAATCTCGATTATCGAGTAAAACTAGGATCTCGGTTTACTACAGGTTCTATCATATAACACGATACTTCCCGCAACGGCCACATTCAAACTCAATTCTGAAGGAAACTGTACTAGAAAATGAGATTTTTCGATGGCTTCTTTAGAGAGTCCATGATCTTCGGCACCTAAGAGGTACACACAACGACGTGGATGTTCAAAGGTTTCTAGAGGCTCTGAGGTTTCATGCATCTCTACCCCTACGAGTCGTGCTCCTTTAGGGAGATATTTGTAAAATTCGGCAAAGGTATCGTAGTGAAAATATGGCATGGATTTTACCGCATTATGGGTATCACTTGCTTGTTTTGCATAGCGATTTCCTATCGTGAATATAAAACTAGCGCCTAGGTTTTGGGCACTTCGCCAAAGGACACCTAGGTTTTCCGGTGTTTTTCCGTTTTGAATTCCAATTCCAAAAAATTCATTGGTAAAATTGTCTGGTTGCATCGGGCAAAAATAAATACTATTTTGAATATACGACTACTCTACCTTTTTCTTTTGTACTTGTTTTATTAATCCTCCAACGGTAAGTCCTTGTACAAGTATAGAAAAGACAACAATCACATACGTAATCACCAAAAATAGTTCTCTATCCATCTGATCAGAGAGTCCTAAAGCTAATGCTATAGAAATTCCTCCTCGCAACCCTCCCCAGGTCATAATAAGATTGGTTTTTGGTGCAAAATCTAATCGTTTTTTAAAGAAATTTATAGGTGCTAATAAGGATACATAACGACACGCTAAAACAATAGGTATGGCAATCAATCCAGCAATGATGTACCTTCCTTCTATAGCTAGCACGAGCATTTCCATTCCTATCAATACGAAGAGTATAGCATTGAGTAAAATATCGATGAGTTCCCAAAATTTATCTACATAACTTTCGGTAATCTCAGACATCGCAGTTCCTCGTATCGTATCATTTCCTACAATTAAACCTGCAGTAACCATGGCCAGCGGTGCAGAAAGGTGAAACTTATGAGCAATTGCGGTTCCAACCATCACACCAGCTAGGGTAATAATAACTTCTATATCATAATCATTTATAGACTTCATTAAGCGATATACAATCCAACCAATAATGGCGCCTAGTACAATCCCTCCTATAACCTCTAAGCCAAATAGCTTAAAGATCTCCACGGCTTCTATATTTTCAGTTCCAAAAGAGGCAATCTGAAAAATGGTCAAAAAGACAACAACTCCTACGCCATCATTAAATAAAGATTCTCCTACAATTTTGGTTTCTAAATTTTTAGGCGCCCCTGCTTTTTTCAAAATACCTAAAACGGCTATCGGATCTGTAGGTGATATTAATGCTCCAAATAATAAACAATGGATAAAGGCGACTTCCAATCCAAATAATGGCAACAAATAGTACATCACTGTTCCAACTAAAAAGGTAGATACGAGTACTCCAAAGGTTGAAAAGACCAAAACAGGCCATCGCTGTATTTTGAGTTGTTCAAAATTAGTGTGTAATGCCCCCGCAAACAAGAGGAAACTTAGCATAATATCTAGCAATACGGTCCTAAAATCTATCTGCTTGATAATATAGCGTTCGGCATCTAGTAGGGTAGCATCAAAGTAACTTAGTGCAAAAACCGCTAGTGTAAACACAATGGTAATAAGCATCAATCCGATGGTATTAGGCAATTTTAAAAATCGCACATTGATATACCCAAATACAGCCGAAAGTCCAACAAGTATGGTAATAATAAGAAAGTAATCCATGAATTTTATGGGAAGTTATTGAAGTTGTTTAAACTTTTTCAAATTAGCTAAAAAATTGTTATTTCACCCCCATATTTTGTCTTTTTCTTGCTCCGTAACGCTGCTATGCAACTCAAAAAAGCCTTCATCTGGATATAAAACCACTAATTTTCGCTTCAATTCAAAAAATTTAAACGACTTCATTTAGAAAGTAAAGATACTTATCTATTTTTATAAAAATTAGATAACGATGAGCAACATGCAAGTAAATAAAGAGTATGATTTAATCTGTGTGGGTGGAGGCATTATGAGCGCAACACTCGCATTGATGACCAAAATCTTGCAACCAGATATTAAAATCTTACTCTTAGAGCGTTTAGACACGGTTGCTCAGGAAAGTTCGGCGGCATGGAATAATGCAGGGACTGGACACTCAGCATTGTGCGAACTTAACTATTGCCCCGAAAAAGAAGATCACTCGGTCGATATCTCAAAAGCGATTAAAATTTGTAATCAGTTTGAGGTCTCAAAACAATTTTGGGCATACCTCGCAGATCAAGGTCTCATTAAAAACCCTAGTTCTTTTATCAAAAACGTACCACATCATAGTTGGGTTACGGGAACCGAAAATGCAGACTATCTAGAGAATCGTTACAAAGCGATGAGAGATCATTTTATGTTTGATAGCATTGAGTTTACAAGAGACCCAGAAAAAATGAAAGCTTGGTTTCCACTTATCACAGCAAATCGGGATACAAAAGAAGTGATGGCTGCTTCGAGAATAGATCGTGGTACCGAAGTAAATTATGGAGCACTCACTGAGCAACTATTTCATATCCTAGAAACCAAATATAATACCCCAGTACATTGCAATATGGATGTCTTAGACATCGATCCTGATGAAGATGTGGAATGGTCTGTTAGAGTAGAAAATACCAAAACGAACACCATAGAACATCTAGATGCAAAACATGTATTTATAGGTGCTGGTGGAGGTAGTTTACTACTCCTTCAAAAAGTAGAAATAGACGAGAAAGAAGGCTACGGTGGCTTCCCTGTAAGCGGACAGTGGCTTGTTTGTAAAAACGAGGAAATCATCAAACAGCACAATGCAAAAGTATATAGCAAAGCTGGTGTAGGAGATCCTCCTATGTCTACCCCGCATCTAGACACACGTTATATAGATGGCAAACGTGCCTTATTATTTGGCCCTTTTGCAGGTTTTAGTCCTAAATTCTTAAAAGAAGGATCTAATCTAGATCTCTTTAACTCTATAAAAACAGATAATATAGGTGCCATGCTCGGCGCTTTCTGGCATAATTTACCACTCACCAAATACCTAGTCACCCAAGTGAGTATGTCTTTTGATGATCGCATGGATAGCTTGCGTAAATTCATGAAAGATGCTAAAGATGAGGATTGGGAAATCAAAGTCGCTGGACAACGTGTACAGATCATTAAAAAAGACGACTATGAAGGGGGTAAATTACAATTTGGTACCGAAGTCGTTAGTAGTAAAGACGGGAGTATTACCTGTTTATTAGGGGCATCTCCAGGGGCATCTACCGCAACAGCTATTATGCTAGAAGTGATTCAAAAAGCATTTCCAGAAATTATGACTACTCCAGAAGGAAAAGCAATAGTAAACACCATTGTCCCGACTTGGAATACAGAACTACAAGCATCCCTTTTTAAAGAATGTCTTGGTAAAGCAAATGAAGCTTTGGGATTAGATTGATATTGGAGCTAGATGATGGATGCCTAATTTCTTAAAATAATTCCGCTTTCGCGAAACCTGTGCTGAGCGTAGTCGAAGTAGCGTATAAAAGATCATCTACTAGAAAAATAAACATATGGGTTTCCTCTCTTGGAAGAGGGGATTAAGAGGTGTGTAAAATAGCAAGAAACAAGAAATAGAGTAACACTCTATTTTAGAGTACTACTCTATTTTCACTTCTAGTCGGTAATTTCGATACAATTTTCGCAAAAAACGAAAATCACTCAATCACCTTACCTATTCTTATTTTATGTATCCAACGACTCCTATATAAATTACTATAGTTGTATCTTATATAGCTCTCCTCAACTCCTAATGATGACTCCAATTATCAGGCTCATCGCTATTACCCGGAGACAATCCTATAATATCACCATCTGTATTTACGCCAAGACCTACGACCATACGATTTACATAATTAAAGTAACTCGTTACTTGGTTGATCTCTAAGATTTCGCCTTCAGAGAATCCAACATTTTTAAGATGATCGATATCTTCCTTGGTAATGGTATGATGTGCTTGTGTTAGTTTTTGTGCATGAATAATCCCCTCTTTATAATGATCATCAAAAAATGCATGCACGGTATCGTTTTGTACACTTTCAAAAAAAGCAGCGGCACGAGCATCGTCATCTAGTAATCGTGTAAACCCACCTAAATGATGTTGTACACAATAATCACATTTGTTTAGATAACTCACATATACCCCTATGGCTTCTAGATACCATTTAGGCAATGTATTGTTGGTATTATGCAAGACACTTTTATATAAGGTCATGTGCCCTTTAAGCGTATGTGGTCGTAAACTGTGTATAGATAACACATTATCTATATTGTTATTAGGTCCTTTTACACGATCATACATCCGTTTTAAAGATCCTTTGGCTTCTTCGTATCCTATGACTTTTATCCAGCTCATATCTTAAAATATTTTTCCTTTTTTCGCTTTAAGCGAAAATACAAAAAGCCTCCATAACACTAGTTTTTAAAAAAAGTGAACTTTTTTGCGACTTTTTTATTCTTTACATTACTAATGGAATATATTCCTGAAATACATCAGGAACAAATTCATCTTTAATGCGCAAAGAAGAAGCTTTTACAAACCTCATAAAAGAAAACGAAGGGATCATTTTTAAGATTTCGCGGGTCTATTGTGATACGCGAGAAAATCAAAAAGATCTGTATCAAGATATTGTTTTTCAATTATGGAAAGGGTTTGATCGTTTTAGAGGAGATGCAAAAGCAAGTACGTGGATGTATCGCGTTGCTTTAAATACTGCTTTTACATTTTTAAGAAAAGAAAAACGCAAAGGCACAGCTGTAGAAATAAACAATCTACATCTCAAATATGAACCTGATGATCCGATTCTGGAAGAACGGCTCGCAGAAATGTATGCACAGATACGGCAACTTTCTGATGTTAACAAAGGGATTATCCTCCTTTTATTAGAAGGTAAAAAATATGAAGAGATTGCCTCGATTACTGGGTTTTCTAGAAGTAAAGTAGCCACGCGTATCTCTCGTATCAAAGAAAAATTAAGAACACAATTAGTAAAAAAATAAGCTTATGGAACTAGAAGAAATGCAAGCAGCCTGGTCTCAAATGAGCCAAGAATTAGAACAACAGAAACAATTAACAGACGAAATTATACTCAAAATGACACAACAAAAATATAGTAATCAATGGAATAAAATATTTACCGCAGAAAAAATGGCTGGCGTCATCTGCTATGTAGCACTGGTCGCTATCCTTGCAAACTTTAGAGATTTAGATACAGTACTATTACAAATATGTGGCATTTTATGTATGCTCATCTTAGCGATTCTCCCTATCCTATCTCTAAAAACTATAAAGGCTATGAAGCGTGTCAATGTAACGACCATGAGTTATAAAGAAACCATGGAGACGTACGCCAAAGGGAAGAAAAACTTTGTCAATTTCCAGAAACTAAATATAGGAATGAGTTTTGTGTTTATGTTACTCACCATTCCTGTGTCTGCCAAATTATTAAATGGGGAAGACTTGTTTGAAACCCTAGACCCTAAACTATGGATTGCAACACCTTTTATGTTTGCTCTTTTTGGTCTTCTTATTTGGGTGGTTATGCGTTGTTATAAACGTGTTTTAAGAAATTCTGAAAACATCTTACAAGAAATAGAGGAATAATATTCTTTTTTTCATTGCCAAAAAAAGAACCAAAAAAGCCTAGACACACGAAACCTTGTTTAAATGTATTGTTCAATTCCTAAATTTTAAAAACTCGCCTTGCTCAAACTGTTTAAAATTTTACAGAATCCTCACTTCACATTTTACGACAATTTTTCGAAGGTCATAAAACAATAACGATTTATTTTACTTTATATGCTTTCGCGAAAGCAAAACAAACACCTTTAAAAACAGCAGAACATTCTCCCATCACTTCATAGAACTTCGCACCCTCCTTATAGCGTCTACGTGATATTTTATAATACGAGAACGTCCTTCTGCTGTCATTAATATGTTATTGAACTCTTCTCTATTATCCATAAAGAAGTTTTCGGTAAGTATGGCTGGCATCTTGGTTTTAGTGAGGACATAAAAGCGTTCTTCTTTATCCAAGTCTCCATCCGAAAAATCAGTGCGTAGTTTTCTATTTGGAAATGTCTTTTGATATTCTTGACCGAAAATAGTAGCGATGCGATCACTTTTGGTATGACCAGGCGAAGTAAAAATTTCACTCCCTACGCCTCCCCCAGCATTGGAGTGTATACTTAGATAAAAACAATTTTGACGTGCATACCTATTGGCGCGACGTACACGTGTTTCTAGAGTGACATCTCTGTATTCTGGTGCGATATTTACATACGGAATCTTCAATAATGTAAGATCTTGAATAATTCCATTTACAATGGCACGATTAAACTCACCCTCATATATCACATTGCCATCACCCCAGTCTTTTCGTTTGCCTGAGGTTTGATAGGTTCCGTTTATGAGGCCCCCATGGCCATTATCTAAAAGTACAATCATCGTTTTATAAGTATGCTTATGTTCTTTCTATCTCTTCTACACTTCCTTCTTCAAAGAAGAGTGCAGACCTTACTCTTAGGGTATTAATTCTGAAGATAGAGCAATACAAACTTGAAGATTGTATATCTGTATCATTACCTGATTTTTTAAACACCTCTTCATCTAATCCATATATTTTATATCACTCAGGACGCATCTAGGTTTAAGCACCACACCACATACCTAGATAGCAATCCCTTGTGATTATATTTTGCTATACCACCTAAGGATATTCCTAAGTACAAACACCCCACGTAAAAGTCCTTAGGGTATCCTCATGATGATATAACATAGGTATATAGCGGTATAGCTAAACCTTTTTTACTTTTTTAATAAGACCAGATCTCTTATTTTTAATGCATAACATATCCATGCAATTTTAAAAACAAGGCATACGAAGCCTTACACCCAAAATAGGGTTACGTGTGGTGATTTGAAAAAAATGGTAGGCCTGACTACGTCAACATATCCCCTTATGAGTCAGTCCTGAGTGTGTGGTGTTTTTTGGTTTGAAAATAGGATGTAGTGGTGCTATCTATTTTCAATATTCATAGTGTCATCTTATGGTGAACTCAGCCTATTATAGTGCCAAATTTTTATTAAAATCACAGCGCAATTTTTATTAAAATATTTCGTTTTTTATGAGCAGTTTTTCTTTAAAAACTCCTTATATAAAAAACTCTTCTTTTATAGTTAAATCACCAAGGATAACATTGAGAACCAACGCACCACAGAAAATGCCCAACGCATCCGTAAAGTGACTTAACTATAGTACTATATAACGTACGTTGTATAGTAATTATTTCTTGTCCCGACATATATTTACATATCAGAGACACAATCTCGAGATACATTATATAT
>CAKZKZ010000214.1 GCA_937124495.1 uncultured Dokdonia sp.
CGTCACCACACAAATTCAACCCCAATCTAGCGACCTTAAAACAGCCTATAAACTCTATCCAGAAAACACTAAAATTGATTGGAAAAAGCCTATCAAAACGATCCATAATCATATAAGAGGACTTAGCCCATATCCAGCGGCTTGGTGTTACCTTATAAATAATGATAAAGAAGAACGGGTTAAAATTTATAGCGCTTTCGCGAAAGCGGATACAGAAATTTTAGAAGAAAAAGATAAAAATACCACTTTAGGTAGCATTCAAATAGAAGAAGGACTCTTAAAAGTCACTGCCTTAAATGGATACCTTTTTATTAAAGAAATACAACTTCCAGGGAAGCGAAAAATGGATGTAAAGTCACTTTTGAACGGTTATAAATTTAACGAAAATGCCAAAATGCGCTAAACCCGCACTATCATTGGGCTAACAGAACACCCCAAAAACAGCCCTCTTTATTAACAATCGCCCTGACTTATCAACAAAATCGCCAATTTCCCTTGCTATTACTTGCATGAGTGAATATTCCGTATAATTTTGTTACAGAATTAAACACACAGTTTAACTAACAATAATTAATTAAATTTTACATTATGAACAAATCAGAATTAATTGATGGAATGGCGGAGCACGCAGGAATTACTAAAGCGTCTGCAAAAAAAGCATTAGAGTCTTTCTTAGGTAACGTTGAAGGAACACTTAAACAAGGAGGACGTGTTTCTCTTGTAGGTTTTGGATCTTGGTCTGTATCTAAGCGTAATGCTCGTGAAGGAAGAAATCCACAAACTGGTAAAACAATCCAAATTGCTGCTAAAAATGTAGTAAAATTCAAAGCTGGTTCTGAATTAGGAAATTCAGTAAACTAATCAGACTTTGATATAGTTATACATCTAGCTTTTTCTGCAAGGAAAAACACCTAGATATACGTACTAAAAAGCTCAATAATTTTCGAATTATTGGGCTTTTTTAATGCTGGTAATCTAACGGTAATAATAACATTGAAAAATAGATTAACTCTAAACAAAAAAAGTAACTTTGTGACAAAGTTGTAATTTCATGAACCCATCTGCTTCTGGCTGGATAAAAAAGCATCTCCCATACTTCATACAGTTTATGGCATCACATCCTATGGATGAAGAAGAAATGTATGTACAACTTCGAACAAAAGGGTTTATTTATGGGACATCTATCAAAACGCTTTGTGATGAAGAGAGTGAACAATTAAAATGGACCGAAGAAGAAAAAACAAAAATCAATCTCTTTGATGCGCTTACCTTCACCTATTTTGATTGTATAGAAAATGGAAGTGCAACCGATTGTATAAAAAGCATGATTTCTTTTTATAGCGAACTCAATAAAAACCAAGGCGGGCCTCCTATCAAATTAGGTTCGTCTCCAGATGCCAACTTCAGAATTCTTGAGAAGATTATTCAGGAACGTATCCAAACCAATGAAACGCTTTTTCAAAAGAATTTTAGTCATTTGATCACAAATGCATTATTATTCTTAGACGTATTGAGCTTTGATCATTATCTCATTTCTGGAGAAGACCCTTTACCGTATGCCATCTGTCTTGAAAAAAACCTCACACAGATCGTATGGTTGGCTTTAAAACAAAAAGAAAACAAAGATGATTACAATGAGCTTTTGATTAAACTTTTTGAAAGCTCCATCAGATATAATACCACCATAAAAAGTGACAGTCTAACCATAGAAGACATACAAACGAATGTTGTGTCACAACCGTTAGAACAACTGTACTTACTGGATCTATGTGCATTGTCCCTGTACGACGATCACCAAATAGACCCACATGAAGAGGTATTTATGAACGAAGTATCTGACATACTCCGGATTCCTACGACCTCCAAAGAGGCTTCTCTAAAGGCGGTCGCAGCTTTTATATCAGAACACAAAGAAGATATCGCGTACCTCAATTACAGTAATCCTGTTAAACATTTTTATAATCAGACGACGCGAACGGTTTCTACATTGATATTACGCAATAAGAAGCGCCTCATTAAAGAAATAACACAAAGTAAAGACTTAGTCATCCTTTTAGGAAACTCGACCGTACGTGACCTCTCTGAAGGCGAAAAGAAAGTGGTGAAGAATCAATTACTAGATATTTGTAAGACCATTCCTTCCCTAGCAATCTTTTTACTCCCTGGAGGAACTATCTTACTCCCTATACTCATGAAGTTCATTCCTAAATTACTTCCTAGTGCTTTTAATGAGAATCAAGTGGATTGAGGATTTAAAATGTATCATATTTCATCTGTAGTATATACAAAACTGTAGCCAGGTATTTTGTATATCATCATCTAAAAAATATAATTTTGACATACAAAACGCCTAATCTATAATTCCATAAAACACTTATTATCAACAATAATAGTATATATTGAAGATATACATATATTAGAAATTAACTGTTGATATATGTGTGTTGCCTACAATACGAGAAAACCCGCGATATGGTTACTTAACCAATCGGAGCGTTGTCTATTTTACTCAAGTCTTCAAAAATGTCAAAAGTATGGTCAGTAATATCTGTTATCCCAATAGCATTTAATCTCTTGATATGCATTTCTCGATACTTTTTTAAATAATCAAGGTTTTTAAATAAGTAAGTTGAACCATAATGATTTGTACCATTTTCGTATGTCCATATTTTCCACACGACCCCTTCTTCTTCGGCAATACTTTCCGCTAATTGCTTATTACCGTCCATAAATTCTTGTGTAACAGGACCATCATACTTCAAATGTAAGTCCCAAATTTTTTGCGTACTCATAATATATTATTTTTAAGATTATTGATTTTTCTTTAATTGTAAGTAACTTAATATAGTTAGTAAAGCGAAGAATGCTGGATCTGACCATCCAAATCCATAAAATATTCCTTTATAAATTGCATAAAGTGTAATAATTATACCCAAAATATTTGTCCATAGTAAGCCTGTTAAGATTTTCTTTGCATAAACACTTTTCTCTTCTACATCTCTAAACAAAAGACTAATAATTGCTATTCCACCTAAAAAAATTATTGTGTGTTGTGATAGAAAAACAGCATATTTATCATTAAGTTCTAATCCATAGTTCGGCCATAATAAATTAGGAATAAAGAATAATCCCAATCCAAAAACAGCGTAAATTATTCCGTGAATTGTTAAAAAAGTTTTTGTCCTCATAATGATATTTCATTTTAATATCACAATATTAAACAATATAGTTTACTTTTGATACTGACTTACAAAAAGATATTAATTTCCTAAAAGAAACTACCAAGCATTAAAAATGAAAATACAACCTAAAGAACCTCTATCTGTAGAATGCGTAAAACAATTACGAGCTATTAGTGATACCATGGAATTATTATCTGGCAAGTGGAAAATACAAATAATTGGTACTTTACTTCGTGGTGGAACAATGCGATTTATGGAGTTAAAAAGAGCTATTAACGGAATTGCTGCAAAAAAGCTATCTAATGATTTACAAGAATTGGAAGTAAATAAACTTATAATTCGAACAGTACAAAACACAAAACCAGTAACGGTTGAATACACTTTAACCGAACACGGAAAAACTTTAGATAATTTAATTGGAGAGGTTATAGATTGGGGAATAAATCACAGAAGTGAGATAATTAAAAAATAAAGTACCGCAGGTAGCACCGTGTATAATTCATTGCTTGTTCTCGCCTACTTACGAAAATTCCGCTGGAATTTTCTATCTGTGATTTGTTTGCTAAATTAGTTACTGAAACACGCAACTAACCATACACAAGACCGTTGTGGTGCATTTGTTCAACTAACTCAAAAATTGAAATTGAATAATAAATGAAACAGAATTTTGTAAAAATAATTGAATGTTTCAATATGACTGGGATTGGACTTTTGACAGAATTACAACACGCTGAAAACGGAATTCCGCCAAACACTCAAATAATTGATTCAGTCACTAACGAAATTTGGATAATAAAAAAAAGAGTTCATCACGGAATATTGATTTTAGATGAATCCGAAAAATATTTTGAATGCGAAACTGAATCAATGCACGTGGATAGTGTTTTTAAAACTCAATCTCAGAGGAAAATTGCGGTCGATAAAGAATTAAATAAACGAATAAATGGTGTTTATCTATATTTAATCAAGCCTGAAAAGAAAAAGCAAAAACTAAAACCTGAAATCGGAACTGAATTAAAAATAAAAAACGACACCACAACAACGTTGTAAACCATTCAAGACTAGTGTCCAATTTATACAATAAGAACTGTTGAATAAGATGTATATTGCTTTGAATCATAAAATGATAAGCTTTGAATATTAACGGTTTCAGATTAAAAGTTGGCATACTATCACCAAAAGATGAATTAAATCAATTTCTTGATTCCGGTTGGCTATTTGAGAATAATAATAAACACGCCATTAATTATACCATTATTCCAGATGGTTTTTTCAAATTAATAGTTATTTATATTGATGGAAGTTTAAAACAAGTGAAATTAGTTGGTCTCTTTGATAAATCTATTCCCATTTCGACACCTGCCAATTCTGTTACTTTTTTGCTAAAATTTAAACTATTAGCTTCTGAATATTTCTTTAAACATAATATTGGTTCACTTTTAAACAACAGTAAAGAATTAGACCATGATTTTTGGCGTATTAACGAATTTAAAGTCGGTAGTCTACAAGAATATATTCATTTTATTAAAAAAAACTGTAACATAACGTTAACAAATAAAATTCCAGAAAAGAAAAGACAACTTTCACAGTTAATTTATTCTACATATTCTACAGGTAATGTTACTGAAATTGTACATAAAATTGATTGGAGTCATCGCCAAATAAATAGATATTTAAAAAAACATATAGGTATTTCTATTAAAGAATACCTTAATATTTTAAAATGTGCAGAAACTTACGATCAAATTAGTGAAGGAGAATTATTTCCTAATGGAAATTACACCGACCAACCTCATTTTTCAAAGAGTATAAAAAAACAAACTGGAACGACGCCTCAAAAACTTTATGAGGGTCAAAACGACCAATTTGTACAATTACAACTTACTAATAAAAGATAATTTTGTGTTAGGGTTTTAAACTATAATACGCCTATGAATCATTTAAAAAAACTAATAATTACTGGTATATTAGTTAGTCTAGTTGGGATTACAATACTTATTGCTCAAAACATTGGAATTGAAGTATCTAAAATTCTAATTCCAATTCTATTAATATTTTCTGGAATATTTTCGATTAGCTATTCTAGAGCAAATAATCAGCAGAATAAAGTAAAACAATATCATTTATTGCAAGGTGTTAGTTTCATCATTTTTGCTTTAGCATCGTTTTTTTCTAAATCGTTAGAGAATTTTCTATATGTTATTTGTCTTTTCACATTATTCCACGGATTAATAGAATTCTTATTAGGTTTTACAACTTTAAATACCAAGGAAATAAATTGGAAGATTATTATTTATCGGTTTTTAAGTGGGATTTTAAACCTTATAACTGCATTTATTTTATTGATGTATACATTCTCTGATGAGTTACAAGCAATTGTCTTAGCTGGAATCTCAATTTTACTAAGTGGAATTTCTATCATTATTTTCTCTTTGAGACTAAAAAATATACCAAATGAATACAGCAAATAATTTGAAGATAAAATGGGGAAATTCAGAATTTTACTCAGACGAAATAAAATGCAACAACGGCTATAGTTCATTGCGACGGAATGGTCCTAACGGACAATTACACAACGAAACCATAGCCCAACCGTTGGCAACAATTTATGAAACTCAAACTGACGCTACAGATAAATCAGATGAGTCAAAAGAAAATCCAGCATTTGACTTTAGAATAATTGAACCAAAATTAGACGCTCTGAATTTGTCTAAAGAAAAAGTATTTTCTCTTGTGATTGGAGAGAATTTGCAATGGAAACTGTTCAGGATTTTGTACTAGGAGAACTAGAAGCTAACCTCTCCATTTCAGAGTTGATTCTGAATGCTTCGCTGGTAAAATTCTTAAATCGATTTGAAATAAATCGTTCGAAAAAATTAAAGGTGAATACTTTCCTATTACACAGCGGTCTTTCGTCATCACTAAAAGGCGCTTCCTGATTCCAAAAACGTAACGATCTTGATTCCACTCTAAATCAATCAATCCACGTTTTAAAATCCTTCACACGTTCTCTACTTACAATAATCTCTTGCTCGCTCCAATGATTGAGTTTGATTTGTAAACGAGAATTGGTATAGGAGATAATATCATTGATGGCATTGATATTCACATAAAATTTTCTACTCACTCTAAAGAAAGTTTTAGGTTCTAATTCATCTTCCAAAAGCTCCAAGGTAGTATCTAACAGATAATTTCTTCCTTCGGTGGTGCCAGCGTAGGTACCTTTGTTTTCACTATAAAAACATTCAATTTCATCAACAGGAATCATTTTTAAATGCTGTCCGATTTTTGTGGTAAATCGTCTTTTATATTCACGCTCTACAGCAGTAACTCCTAATAATTTTTTGATATCTTCAAAGTTGAGTGCCACATCTTGTTGTTTGGGGATACGCTCTTTATATTTCGCGACAGCTTTCTCCAAATCTTCATCATCGATGGGTTTTAATAAATAATCGACGCTATTTAATTTAAAAGCCTGTAAGGCATACTCATCAAATGCAGTGGTAAAAATAATAGCACTTTTCACCTCCACCTGATCAAAAATCTCAAAAGACAATCCATCTGACAATTGGATATCTAAAAAGATCAAATCTGGATGTGTATTACTCTTAAACCAAGCAACTGCCTCTTCTACAGAATGTAACATCTCACTCACTCTTACATCAAGCTCAGCGAGCATTCTATTTAATCTACGTGCAGAAGGTTTCTCATCTTCTATTATTAATACATTCATCATAACAGCTATGCTATCTATTTTTATAAAATTAGGTTAAATACGGGACAAAATTTGATTTCAGAATATGAAATAATCATTTTGAATCTCTGATTTTGCTTTCGCGAAAGCGAATATATACTGAATAGTACATTTATATTTTTATCCTATACGTGTAAAATTACTATTTAAATATAGTTTTTAGGTTTGTATACAAAGGATTATTTCTCAACAACAACACCAGACTTCCAAATCATTTCTATGCTTGAAATATCGTCCATGGATTCTAATGGGCTCCTTGACAACAATAAGAGATCTGCTTGATATCCTGCTTTTATAAACCCAGTATTGCCTATATCAAATTTTGTAGCAGGTAGCGACGTTGCACTTTTTAATACATCTACCGCAGGGATTCCTGCTTTACTAAAGAATTGCATTTCTTTATACAGATCTGTTCCCATATTGATATTTGCATTCGGAGGATCTGTTCCTGCGAGTATAGGAATTCCAGCATCATACAATCGTTTTACCTCTTTTAATAGCTTTGCTTCTACTTCGGCGGTTTCTGCTTCTGTTTTCCCATAAAAAAGTGGTTGTACTAATACATTAGTCAAAATGGTAGGAATTACAAAAAAGTCTTGATTCTTAACAAGATCATCTAAGTGTTCCTGAGGCATATCTATATCTGTCCAAATATGCACCAGACCATCAGCACCATTAGACAATACTTGATACGCATCTGCTTCTTTTGAGATATGCACAACAGCTACTTTATCTTGCGCATGGGCTTCGTCTATAACTGCTTTTGCAATCTCGTGAGAGATGGTCGTTTTCCAAGGCTCTACGATAATTTTAATATGATCTACGCCTGCCGTGACACGGGCAGCTACCCACTGTGTGGCATCTTCTGGTTTTTCTAGTGTAGGAACATCAAATCCATACTGTGTGCCATGTCCCCCTGGGGCTGTTGCCGCATATCCAGCTCTATATAATCGTGCCGCTCCTGCTTGATCACGCATCGCTGTCATATAGTGCTGTACCGTTTCTAAACCATGCATATCTAACACATGAA
>CAKZKZ010000215.1 GCA_937124495.1 uncultured Dokdonia sp.
TGTTGGCAGGCTTTCCTGGGACAGCGGATAATTCAATATTAGGGCACTCACTTTTTTCAATATTTGGATACAAAACAGATGGATTATTTCAAAGTCAAACAGAAGTTGATACACATCCAACAGGAGGCGTACAAACAAGTAATGCACGACCAGGAGGTGTTAAGTTTATAGATTTAAATAATGATGGGGTAATTGATGGTGATGATCGTGATTTTATTGGTACAACAGTACCAGATCTTGAGTATGGTATAAGGATAGATTTAAACTATAAAAACTTTGATTTTTCAATGTTCGGATCCGGGGTTGCTGGTAGAATAGGTACTGATCCTTATATATTCTGGAACAACTTTGTTCAAGGTCGAGATAATGCAGGACCTGGCGTTTTAAACGCTTGGACTCCTACTAATACCAATACAGACATCCCTTCTTTGTCATTAGTAAATAATATCGGAGGAGATAACGATTATATCTACAGAAATAACTCATATTTTAAGTTAAGAACTATGCAATTAGGCTATTCTTTCCCTGAAGATTTAATTAGTAAGTGGGCAGGAATGACAGGCCTGCGTATTTATTGTCAAGGAGAAAATTTGTTTTGGTTTACACCTAAAGGCTATATAGGTTCTGACCCAGAACGTATTGATGTTAATAGAATACCAGTTCCTACAACTTTATCTGTTGGTTTAAATATTAATTTTTAAAAAAAAGTCATGAAAAAAAATATAAAGATAATTGGCTGTATAGTAGCAACATTATTATTGTCTGCATGCAGTAAAGATTTTTTAGAATACGAACCAGAAGGCGTATTATCAAGTGAAAACGTAGCAACGGCAGATAATGCTGAATCATTAGTAATAGCTGCATATGCTGGAATTGCTAATGATGAAATGATAGGGCCATTAACTCATCAATGGGTTTATGGTAGTGTACGGTCTGATGATGCCTACAAGGGAGGCGGAGGTCGAGGTGATGTCGATGTTGTAGATAAATACGAACAGTACAACCTCACCGTAGCTGATATGGGAGATTGGATGGCACCAAGAACTTGGACCGATTTCTATAAAGCAATTTCAAGGGCTAATTTTGCATTATCAGTAATTAATGAGATTCCTGACGTAGAATACGATAATAAGACTATTAGACAAGCAGAACTGCGTTTTTTAAGAGCACATTCACACTTTATGCTGAAATTGTTATTTAAAAAAATTCCATATATCACAGAAGCGATGACACGAGAAGAAAAAGCTGAAACATCGAACGTAGTTGATAATGATGCTTTATGGAATACTATAGCAGACGATTTCTTATTTGCTTATAATAATTTGCCACAATCACAAGACGAGGTTGGTAGAGCAGACAAAAATGCAGCAGCAGCATATTTAGCAAAATTACGTTTATACCAAGCTTATGAACAAAATGATACGCATCAAGTAACTAATATAAATTTGTCAAGATTGCAAGAGGTTGTTGATTTCGCCGATGACGTAACAGGAGGGTTAGAAGCCGATTATGGGAATAATTTTCTCGACGGGTTTGATAATGGTCCTGAGTCTATTTGGGCAGCACAATTTTCAATAAATGATGGTACTACAGTAAGTAGAGTAAGTTTTGTAACCGGTTTAAATTCACCTCATGGTACTGGATTATATGGCTGTTGCGGTTTCCATTTAGCTAGTCATAATATGGTAAATGCTTTTAAAACTGATGCTTCAGGTTT
>CAKZKZ010000216.1 GCA_937124495.1 uncultured Dokdonia sp.
TATTGCTATAGAAGAAGGCCACATAAAATCGTTAGACGACCCTATTAGAAATTATTTACCAGAACTAGACCCATCATTTGATCCTGTCACATTAGCTCATGTGATTAATATGGAATCGGGTATAAAGTTTAGCGAAGGCTATTTTAATCCTTTTGGGGAGGTTGCAAAATTTTACTACGGCACAGATCTAAAAAAATACGTCCATAAACTAAAAGTAAACAAAACACCTGGAGAAGCTTGGAAATACAAAAGCGGAAACACTCAGTTATTAAGTCTTGCGCTAGAGAGTGCTACAAAAAGATCTTTACAGGATTATTTTCAAGAAAAAATATGGCAACCTCTGGGCATGGAATATGATGCCACTTGGAACATAGACAGCAAAAAAAACCAAACAACAAAGGCTTTCTGCTGTTTAAATGCTAAGGCAAGAGATTATGCAAAATTTGCCAGATTATACCTTAATAACGGAAATTGGAACGGGATACAAATCGTCCCAAAAGATTGGGTTATAAAAACAACTTCTTTTACAGATAAAAAAAGTAGTTATATATATTCTCATCACTGGTGGCGTAATATCACAAAAGAAGATTATATCCCATCTCAAGAGGATACGACACAATTAAAACTTCAAGAAGCAAAAGCACCTTACACAGATTATCAAGCGAGAGGTATTTTAGGGCAGTTTATGTATATACATCCAGAAAAAAATATTGTTATCATACGCCTTGGAGATAAATTTGGAAGTGTACATTGGGCATCTCTTTTTAGAGAAATTGCAGAACTACATTAGGTCACTTATTTTTCTTCCACTGACGAATAGAAATAATAATAAGTACAACGAGTATAGGAATACTTATAAATAAGTCTTTCCGAGTTGCAAAACTATTTTCAAGACCATGTTCTCCTAGGTATAATTGAATATTACGTTCCCACACAAGACACAGTACAACAAAGGCTATTGTGAGTATTTGAATGACACTTAATTTCCTTTTTTTCATAGCACCAAATATAAGAACAAAAGCCTTTCGAAATCATTCAAAAGGCTTTAGCTATAATAGATGTTTTAGAATAGTTTACTCATTACAAAGCATACTGAACCCCTACTGTTATTGTCTCATTAATTTTTAACTGCACTCCATTAAGATCTTGTACTAATGGTGTTGCAATCTCAAATCCAAATCTCAGATTTTTAAAACTCCCCTTAGGAACATATACATTACATCCCAAACCTCCATTTATATAGGTGCCACCAGAGTTACGAGTATCTGCAGTAATAACCATTAATGGATTTAACAAAGGGTTTACGCCTTCAATCTCATCTATTAAAAGTCCTTCTACACGAGCAGAAAAACTAATCCAGTCTGTAGCTTTATAAGCTACCCAGTTATCTAGACTATATCGATTACCCAATCGGTATTCATTATCATTCTCTCCTAATCGAAGTACACCATCCAATTGATTTCCTCCAGAAAAACTACCAGATTGCCATAGATATGTAATTCCTGTAAGCACATCCCAAGTACCACTTCCTATTTGCATAGGATATGGTAAGATTACTTCATTAGGCGCAGAAGCAGGAATCACATCTTGCTCATCAATACTTCCTGTAGGAATAGAAACTCCTAATTTCCCATGTAGCAATTGACTATTCTTATTAAAAATCTTATATAGTCCAGAAAGATTAACGTCACCAAAACCTCCAGATGTTGTTCTAAAGGTTCCCCCCATAGCAGTGATATGATCCATTTCTTGATCAATTACACTCCCCATAAGAGATAATGTAATTCTATCACTAGGAGCATACATAAACCCTATCATATGCATGTTCATGGGCATTCTTGTAGGAGTCACCATATACTCTCCTCCATTAGGAAGTAGGACACTTTCAAAAGGCACATCATCTGTACCTCTGCGTATATCTTCCATATCCATATTCATGTATCTATAAGAGAACATAAGTCCTCCTTTACCATGTACATGATCACCCATTACTGAAATAGGTGCATGACCATCAGGTCTATTACCTTTCCACTTTTCTGTAATCCCCTCTTCTTCTTGTGCACAAAGCATTGTTGTTACCACTAGTAAAAGTGGTAGTATATATTTTTTCATATTTGTTGATTTTAAGTAGTATAAATTAGTTAATCACCTATCGTATCATTTTAGATACATAGGCATACCCCTTCCATTAAGCAGCACCACAAGGCATCAGCTCAAAAGGAAGTATCTTTTAAGAAATAGGTATCGTTTATATAGGAATTTATACTTGAGGAGGGTGATCTATAGACGTGACTCTTTTTTCAGGAAAGAATTCCCAATAGTACGTCGGAGTATCTTGAAAAACTTCAAAGACACGTAAGGAATTAGAATCATTTATTTCTTGGTAGTATAATGGAAAAAAAGCTTCTACCATTCGAAATGTTGATGGATTTTCTGATGTTGATGCGCCCACATTTAATTGTTTCATTAAATGACACTTCCCATTACATTCTAGTTTTGGCTTTTCTTTATTAACGCAATAAGTTTCTATGATGTAATCAATATTAAGCTCATAATAGAGCACATACCCTACGTTATACGCAGGTCGTAATGCGAAAAGAAAAAACAATGATATGGCGAGCGCCTTATTCAAAAAGTAAACTTATTTAATTTCTTTTTCTACCACCCCACACTTGAGCATTTGATCTCCAAAATAAGGATTACGCACCTCGTTAGAATTTGATAACCAATAAGCACCTTTTCCATTAAATGCCATAGGACAATATTGCTTATACACAGCTCCAGAAACAATCTTCTCTTTTGCTATTTGCATCTCCATAACCGTAGATACTTTTTCAAATATAACACGTCTTTCTTTTACGGTAGTTGCCTCTACAAAAGGAATCGTAGCGTTATGTATATTAGCATAGGCATCATTTCCTTTTAAAAGCATTAAAAAGGCACGCGTAGTCGCTGCACTAGTTTCATCATCTGTATTAACGAGAGACGCTTTTACATCCAAGTATGCATTATAGATTTCAGTAAATGTTGAATTTTCAAAAACAACATCTACTTTCATATTCGTTTCATTTAAATCGCCAGTTTTTGGTGTTGGCGCATGAGCTACTTGTGAAGGAGCTGTTTTCACTTCTGCCTCCTTATTTTTACACGAAAAAAAGGCTATAATTGTGAGAAGATAGATGTACTTTTTCATAGGAATATACTTTACCTACAAAGATACAATCTGATTAAGAATTACTCATCTTTCGATAGTAATAAAATGCAGGTAATAACATAAATAATAAGATAGGTTGTATTAAAAATCGTCTCACATAAAAAATAGGCAAATACTCCCCTATTTCTTGAATATTAAATAAGATACTTAGCACCACCATTAATACTACAAATACAACCCCATAAAAAAGAGATGCAAATTTAATAATACCGCGTTCTCTAAAGGCCATCCATAATATCATAAGAGAGAGCCCTGTATTGATAAGATATCGCAAGAATAAATGTAAAAATAGTTTTACCATATCCATATCTGGCAACATCATTCTCTGATAATTACTTTTAAAAAATGGAATAAGCGGATCATAGAAGAGTTCGCTTTCGCGAAAGCGTATAAAGGCAAATCCTAACAAGCATAAAAAAACAAGAAAGACACGTAAAACAACTTTCATTCTGCTGGTTGTTTTTTAGTTTCAGGTTGTTTCTTATACGATCGAATCCATCCCAACCATAACAAAAATACCGTACCATAAATCACCGCTGGAAAAATAGTTCCGTGAAGTAATTCTCCATATTCTGGGTACTTATAAAGGCCTATAGTAAGCAGCGCTATACGAATAACATTCATCCCATAAATAAGCGCTACTCCTCCAAAAATAAATAACAATGTTCGTTTCCACCCATCAAAAAAGGCAAACATAAAAGAAACAAAAAGTAACATCACACTTACGGCATTACAGCCTTCTATCACTCGCGCTAACACTTTATTATTTATAGTAAGATTCATAGCAGGCTCGACCTTACTAGGCACTACTTTCATATTATAGCCTAGTGCATTTATAACAGATTCACTCTGTTGTGCTACTGCATGTGTAATAATATCGGGATAATACGTGTCACTAGCACCGTAGGTGAGGTATAGGTTATAAAGTAACACAAGCACAAAATAACTTCCTATAAACGTAAGGATAAAACGTAGTACCGACTTATATTTGCGAATTAGTTCTAACAATTTATTGAGGTTTATACCTCAAAAATACATTAAAAATGGCTTTTGAAGATTTAAAAAAAGAAGTTAGTGTTATTGTATCAAAAACAACACTACCAACAAAAGATAGATTAACTGAAATTTGTGACGCTTTACGTACATCTATTCCTTATTACAATTGGGTCGGATTTTATTTTGCAAATCATGACACACAGACATTACATTTGGAAGCATACGCTGGAGAGCCCACAGAGCATACGGTGATTCCTTTTGGAAAAGGAATCTGTGGTCAAGTCGCTGTATCCAATGAGAATTTTTTAGTAGAAGATGTAGCTGCTCAAGATAATTACATCGCTTGTAATATTCATGTAAAAAGCGAAATTGTAGTTCCTCTTTTTAAAGAAGACAAAAACATTGGACAAATAGATATTGATTCTAATACGCCCAATGCATTTACCGAAGATGATGAGCGTTTTTTAGAATTTGTTTGCACTCAGGTTTCAACACTCCTTTTATAAAATCATACGTTCTACATTCCAGTTCTGATCGCTTCCACAGGATCTAATTTAGAGGCTGAAATTGCTGGAATAACTCCTGAAATCAATCCTATAAAAGTTGACAAAGCAAAACCTAAGAACACATTATAAAAAGACAAGACAAACTCAAAATCTTCAGGCATTCCTGAAGCAATAAGAGAGAGAATCCATACTAAAACAATTCCTATAACTCCACCAAGTACAGATAAAATA
>CAKZKZ010000217.1 GCA_937124495.1 uncultured Dokdonia sp.
ATCTAATGCTTTTATAAATAACTATTTCTTATTTGTCTTGCCAAATATGTTTGTTTCTGGAGCCATTATTTTTGCAGTAGCGAATAAATGGAAAAGCACCATTGTTTCATTCATTGCAACCATTGTTATTATTGTAGCTTACCTAATCTCAGGAACATTTATAAATGATATGAGTACAGAAAGTTTAGGAGCTTTAACTGATATCATGGGATTAAGAGCCTATACCATAGATTCCAAATATTTTACAACTATAGATAAGAATAGTCAAGTCGTTTCATTCTCTGGGTGGTTACTCATTAACAGATCTTTTTGGGTGATTATTGGTGTGATTACTTTACTAATTTCTTATGTCTCCTTTTCTTTTATTCAGAAGCAACAAAAAGTAAAAAATGAGAGAAAAAAGGAGAAGGCTAAAATCGCATTTCAAACATTTAATCTACCTGAAGTACATGCCAACTTTAATTTCCAGGCATCCTATTTACAGTTTTTAAGCATTTTTAAAATCAACTTTTATACAATACTAAAAAGCAATACGTTCAAAATATTGTTGTTTTTTGGTGCGTTAATATTGATCAATAAACTTCTAAATGGATTTGAATATTACGGACTACAATCATACCATGTAACGAATAAAATGCTTGCATTCAATCGACCTATTAGTATGATTATGGGGATTATTATTTTGATTTTTTTTAGTGGCGAATTGATTTGGAAAGAAAGAACGAGCGCTATAAATGAAGTTATCGATAGTACACCACATTCCTCACTAACAATCCTTTTAGCAAAAATAGGGGCTTTAATAACAATTAGCCTTTTGTTTGACCTTTTACTAATTATAATTTCTATTATCTATCAATTGTTACATGGGTACGTACACCTAGAAATTGATGTATATCTACTAGATTTCTTATATGCAGGCGTACCAATGTATGTAATTTGGTCATGCATTTTAGTTAGTTTACAAATCTTTATTAATAATAAGTACCTGGCTTATTTTGTTTCAGTACTGCTTATTTTTTTAGTAGAATTTTTAGTGGTTGATGCATTAGGAATCGCTTCATTTATGGTAAATCTTGGGTTTTCACCTAGTTATACATATTCTGATCTAAACGGCTTTGGTGCAGTATTAACCGCTACGAATTGGTTCAATTTGTATTGGGTATTATTTGGAGCGTTGTTAATTACAATTGCTAGTTTATTCTGGATCCGTGGTACAAGTAAAGGTATTAGAAACAGATTCAAATCAGTTAAAAAACATTTCACAAAAAAGTACGCTTTTAGCTTTGTTACTTGTTTACTCTTATTTGGAGTAACATCGAGTTTTGTGTACTACAACACGCAAGTACTAAATTCATATAATTCTACAGATGAAATTAAAACGATGCAGGAATCGTATGAAAAAAAGTATAAAAAGTACGAATCAGTCCTGCAACCAAAAATTACGGAAATACAATATAATGTTGATATTTTTCCAGAGGAAAGAAGAGTATTATCTACATCAGTTTTAACAATAGAAAACAAAGGGATTCATACTATTGATTCTTTACATTACTCTTTATTTTATTTTATGGAAGAGGGTAATGAAGGTTTTGAGTACAAAAAATCCAATTGGATTAAGAAATTAACCATACCAAATTCAAAACTCGTATTTAATGATGAAATATTAGGCTATCAAATATTCAAATTAAATACCCCTTTAGCTCCAAATACTACCATGACAATTATCGTTGATACTGAGTATATAAGCACAGGGTTTGAAAATTCAATCTCAAATATTAGAGTTGCAAGAAATGGAACTTTTTTTGAATCTACATACCTATTACCTTCATTTGGTTATGAGCCATATAATGAGTTAATGAGTGTAACTGATAGAAAAAAAGTAGATTTACATCCTCAAAAATCAATGGTTTCATTAAAAGATAAAAATTCAGAGAAGCTAAAAGAAAATTACATCACTCGTAAAACTTCAGATTGGGTACAGGTAGAAACAATAATTTCAACCTCTAAAGATCAAATTGCTATCTCTCCAGGATCTTTAATCAAACAATGGAACATTGGAGAGCGAAAATATTATAAGTACAAAAATGATCATCAATCTATCAATTTTATCAACTTCATGTCTGCGAGATATGAAGTCGCCAAAAAAATATGGAATGGAATAGACCTTGAAGTGTATTATCATAAAGCACACGATTATAATATTGACATTATGCTAAATGCATTAGAAAAATCATTGCAATATTATACAGAAAACTTTGGAGAATATTTTCATAAACAAGCTCGGATCGTAGAAATACCAAGGTATTATAATTTTGCACAAGCATTCCCTGGTACAATGCCATATACAGAAGGAGCTGGATTTATTACAGATCTAAGAGACCAAAATGATAATAATGTTATTTACTCAATTGTAGCACATGAAATGGCACATCAGTATTGGGGGCATCAATTAGTAGGCGCAAATGTGGAAGGAGCTACCATGCTTTCTGAAAGTTTTGCAGAATACTCTGCATTGATGGTTATGAAGAACGAATTAAATGATGATGAACAAATGAAGAAGTTCTTAAACTATGATTTCGAAAAATACCTAAAAGGGAGAAGTAACGAAACAAAAAAAGAAACGCCTTTATACCGAGTAGGAGACCAGGGATATATCCATTATGGAAAAGGAAGTGTCATCTTATATGCATTGCAAGATTATATTGGTGAAGAAAAAGTGAATAGAGCTTTAAAAGCCTTTTTATCTAAGTATAGGTATACATCAGATATATATCCTACAACTTTAGATTTTATCAACTTTTTAAAACCAGAAATTCCTAATGAATTCAAATACATATTAACTGATTGGTTCAAAGAAATCACATTGTATGATTATAAACTAAATGAAGCAACGTATACAGCTATAGAAAATAACAAATATCAAGTAAATATAGATATTAGTGCATCAAAAATTAAAGTTGACAGCTTAGGTGTAGAAAGTGAAAACATACCATACAATTGGGTAGATATAGCTGTTTATTCATCTAATAACAAAGTTCAATACCTAAAGAGGGTCTTATTTAATAAAGAAAAAATGAAATTTTCTTTTAAAGTAGAAAATGCTCCTACTAAAGTTATTATTGATCCAAAGAGATTATTGATCGAAAAAGTAATCCATGATAACGAGAGGATTATAAAAAATGTTGAATAATTGCAGAATTAGAACAAGGGCTTAAAAATTATCTAATAGAGTAATTTTAACCTGTTGTGACTAGCTTACGAGAATGTAGCAGAAAAAATATAGCAGGATTATTATCATATACGCAAATTTTGAATCATTCAAAAAGGTTAGCTCTTTTTGGTGTGACCAAGCGATGTCAATCGAGCGCATAGGCAGCGGCAATTTTACATAATGGCTAATTATAGATACAAATGAATTAACGCAGCGTAGCGTTCCTATTAATAGTTTATAGACCCAAGTACTAAGGTTTATTATGTGTACAAGACTTCCTGGGATATTTGACATAATATTACATTATAGCTATCAAATAGCGAAATCACTGTACAATTCTAAAATGAGATATTTGTACTATAATGTTCTGCGTTATGTCACTTTGCTTTGGGAAAAAGCTTTTCCCAAAGCAAAGTTTCTTTATTTTTTTTCTTTCTAAAAGTTTCTTTAAAAAATGTAATGGAATACGCTTTGCCCGAAGCGACGATAGGAGTGAAGTGGGAATGTGTATGGAATGAGATTATTTCCTCTAATTTTCAATTGATTACGGGAAGCCGTAAATAATTATGGATTAAAATTCTTTCTTTTATATGTGATTATTAAAATAATCAAATTCTCCCTATTTCTTCAATATATAATTTACTCATTATTGGGTATGTTTTAATGTTGTTTAATTCTTGATTTTTGAGTAGTTACAAATATTTATATGAGTTTTAAATTTTCAAAACTTTAAAAGAGAAATATAAATGGAAGGGATTTCATCAATTTTTATAGCATTATTAATCCTTAGTATTATTACCGAGAAAGCTATTCTATTAGTTAGATCCTATCCAAGAACTTTTGTTAAAATTTTTATAGGAGTTCTTTCAATTTTAATTATAGCACTTTGGTTGCCCTATGATTCTAAAGATTTTTTAATTGTGTTATATATTGGATTTTATGGTTTTATCTTTTACAATTATAATGAGTTAAATCATTACTATGAAAGACTAACAAATGGAAACAAGATCAATGTGCATTATATAAATTTTGTCTTGGCTATTATATTTCATACAATTCTCTTACTATTTAATTTCTCTAAAGAGGAACTCACTTTTTCAGCTTGGAATCTCTTTTTATTTGGATTATTAACCCTCTTTATACAATCCTTAATTCATAGAGATCTTTTTAGACATATTACTAAAGGAAAAAACAGTGATGATAGTAACTCTAAGGAATTAGAAATTACATTTCTAAGTTTTCTTATTGGTTTTTTGGTTGCATTCCTGTTCTCAGTAGACATTTTTACAATACTAGGAAAGGCTATACAATCTCCAAATGGATTGGAAGCGTTTTTTGAGTTCAATCAAAACTTTCCCATTGAAATTGATTATAGTACTACCAATTTATTCAATGGGTTCATTAAAATTGACCAAAGTTTCAACTTATTTACAAGTACGAACTTCGGGATACTTATTGCGGGCTTCTTCTTATCCTTTGGGTCTAAATTCTTTCACGACATTTTAGATTATGTGCTTGAATTGAAGAACTTAAAAAGGAAATTAAACAAACAGGAAACTTACAAAATTAATCAAATAGCGGACTTGGATGAATATATCCAAACCTCAGAAAGAATTATGGCTCAAAAAGTATCAGAAGAATTTACTGATGCTTTAAAACTCAAACATCCAAATATTATCTCTCTACAACCTAGCCTTACAATGATAGACGGTAAGAAACGAAACTCTATAATCATTCATTTAAATGATAATAACACGGAAGAAATACCAAAAAAAATGCCATATAGACTTTCTAGTGGTAGGATTATAGATATTCCTGTTGAAGTAATTGATAGTCTTGAGGATGCTGAAATACATCGACGACCTGGTGTAAGGATTGCTAATATTAAACATTCACGCAAACAAGGAACCTATGGGTGTCTTGTAAGACATCAAAGTGGGGAAGATTATATACTTACTTGTTCTCATGTCGCTCTAAGTGGGAGTAGTGAAGACTTAAAAGGAGAGGTGAACGATGATAAGATCTACAGAGCTTTTGGTGCTGGTAGACCATTCAATATTGCTAATGAGTTATTTTATGCCAGAAGGGATGATAACAATGATACCGCACTCCTCAAGCCTATTCGAAGGAATAACATCAATAAGGTAAAAGGTATTAAAATAAGGCAAGAAAGAAGTATAGATAACGAACGAGACCAACTTGAAGAGGTTAGTTTTTTTGGCGGAAAATCCGGATTTCAAACTGGTGAGATTCATCAGCCATGTCATCCAGATGAAGTAACCTTTAAATATGAAGATGGCAAGAAAGTAACTTTTAAGAATCTTATTCTTTTTGGCAGACGAAATGGATCAAAGTGGAAATCAATTTCACAAAAAGGTGATTCTGGCTCTGTTGTTTTTGACAAAGAAAATAGAGCAATAGGTTTGTTAATTGGAGGAAATAAACAGTTTTCTTACGCATTGCCTATTAAACCAATACTAGAAAAAGCAAAATGCACTATTAATACTTAAATTATGAAACGATTAATTATACTCTTTATTATTACGACATTGACTGTGAATGCGTGGTCTCAAAATCAGATTTATACACCATTTAAGGATGCGCTATTAATAAAACAATCCTTAGATGTTGGGAACAAAGATTGGGTTTCGATACTACAAAAATATGATCCAAATGTTAGTACATTAATAAATGGGAATAATTTTTTATCATTAGTGCCAAAACTTAAAAACCCTGCTATAGCTGGAACAATAGTTGCTTCTAATAATATCCCTGAATTACAAAATATAGATCCTGAGTTTTCATTCATTCCGCAAAGTCAAGCCATTGATGCATTAGGTACTTTCATTGCGAATCGGTTTAAACAGGAACTCAACATTGCTTATCTTAATAAGTTCAAGGAGAAACTTGCAAGCCAAACAGAGCTACGATTGCTACTTCCAGTGACTCACAAGTTCTTATTGGATAATGAGCCCTATAATTATACAGATTTTTTAGAATCGTTGAGAGCTTCATTTAAGGAAGATCTGAACTCTATACCCAGTAATTTAGGAAATCTGTTAGTATCAAAAAGAACAACACTAACTTTACCAGCGGGTCATTTGACGTTAGATCAATTCATTGGTTTGATCCTAGGGCTGGAGGCTATCCAGTCTTACATAAATGGAAATAGTAGTGCAGAAATAATCCTAAATGTAGCAGGTCATGCTGAAGTAGCAAATATTACCTCAACAAACCTAAAATCGAGTCTTGAATTTGTAAAAGTTGTAACTTCTGAATTATCAGATGATGTTACAAAAGACTGGTACTCTCATAAAGAAATGAATGGAGTTTTTGGAAACCCTGAAGCTAGGTTAATATTTATAGGCTTATTCTATGAAAAATATAAAGGCATCTATAACCCAATTGTATCTCAGGTAAATTTTCCCAATTATTTAGATAAATTTTACAGAGCTTATAAGATAGTTGATGCATACAAAGACGAGTTGGCCGAGAATAAAACTAGTGGTATTGAAATAACCCAGTCAGATCTTGTTAAATATTTCGAACATACTATCAAGTTATTAGAAACAGTTTCTGATCTTTCTAAAATTGGAATACCAAGAGATCCTATTTTGGACAACAAGCTTATTACTACTACAAAAGATGTACTTGAAATTTTGAAAAATATTGAGCAGAAAGATTACGCCACAACCTTTGTTAAGACTCTTTCATTCATCTCAGATTATAGTCTGTCAGGAGATTTTAAAACTGATTTTGTGAAGTATGGGAACTTTGCAGTTAATATTGTAACAGCAGAAAATTCTAAAGAAATGGTAAAAGCACTAGAGACTGCAGCATTGCCCGTAGGAAGTTATAAAATCAAACGGAATACATTCTCTAACATCTCTCTAAATGCCTATGCCGGTGGTTTCATTGGTGGTGAGTTTTTTAGAGAACGTGGTAATGCTGATCTTCCAGAAGATGTTGAGAGGACTTCATTAATCACAGGATTTAGTGCTCCAATAGGAGTTGCCTTTAGTACTGGAGTTGGGAAAAAATTCAATGGTACTGGTGCCCACAAAAAGTTAAAAAGATTTAAAAAAGATAGAAAGGAAAAGGTTTTGACAGGAGCTTCATGGTCAATTTTTATATCGGTTCTTGATGTAGGAGCAGTCACAGCTTTTAGATTAACGAATGACGAAGCAGAAGCTTTGCCTGAATTTGAATTTGAGAATTTTCTTGCCCCAGGAATCCATATAATTCATGGATTCAAAAATAGTCCTTTAAGTTTATCTATTGGTTATCAATACGGTCCGCAAATTAGAAAAATAGGAGATATTGATAATCAAGATTTAATTAATGCATCAAATATCAGATTAGCTTTATTAATAGATATACCTATAGTGAACTTCTTTTCTAAATCAGAATTCTGACTTCTTAAATAAACAAATTAATGGGATATTTTACACGAGATATAATAATTGCTCCAGTGGAGGAATTATTATAGCTGCGAGATGATGCGGTTGGAATAAGGATAAACAATTATAATCTATTTAGAATAACCTAACCACAATGAGCTTGACATAATTACTATCGATATTAAGTCTAAAGACATTATAGCTGTAATTATGTCAAATATCGCCCAAAAGCGCTATTATGCTAATTGTTATAAAATGTTCTATAATGTTCTGCGTTATGTAACTTGAGCTTTTGCTAAAAGCAAAAGTTGTTACCTCAAATTTTTTTGATTTTTTCTTTTCCAAAAGCTTCTTTAAAAATGTAATGAAATATTCTTTGACCGAAGTGACGATAGGAGTGAAGTGGAAATGTGTATAGAATGGTTTTAAATCAATAATATTCAAATATTTATGGTTTCCTCTTAAACAAATCCTTATAAATTTTACTATATTTAAAAACCTCTTTATTTACTGATTTCTCATCATACAAATATATAATTTATAAAAAATTCCATGAGCGAAACTATAATACCTAAAGCATTATTAGATCAAATTAAAGATGGAAATGTAATCTTATTTTTAGGCGCAGGCGCTGTATTTGATGCTAAACATCCTAGGTCTGAATTACCTCCAACAGGGAGACAATTATCCAACTTAATTGCTAAGAAATTTTTAGGTGATCAGTATTTGGGTATGGATCTACAATTTGTATCTGAATTAGCAATAAGTGAAACTGATTTATTTATCGTACAGAGTTTCGTAGCTGGTATTTTTAAAGAATTTAAGCCAGGGGATCATCATTTAAGAATCCCATTTTATCGTTGGCATTCTATTTTTACTACAAATTATGATTTAATTATAGAGAATTCATATGAAATAAAGGAAAGACAACAAGTACTCGCAACTTTTGTTAAAGATGGTGAGAGAATAAAAGATAAAATGATTTTTCCGAATTCGCTTATGTATAATAAATTACATGGGTCAATTACAGATATAAATGATCAAAATTTACCCTTAATATTAACTCCAGATCAATATGTAGATCATAAAGAAAATCGTTCACGTTTATTCAAACGATTACAGGAATTCTCATATGAGCATCCAATTTTATTTGTTGGTTTTAGTTTTGCTGATTTAGATATAAGGCTTACTCTTAAAGAACTTAATAAACTTGGAGATGCCAGGCCTAGATCTTATATGATTGGACCGTATATTACAGATGTTGAACAAAGGTTATGGGATTTAAAAAAGATTTCTTCGATAAAATTATCTTTTAAAGATTTTATGGAAAAGTTAAAAATTGATATTAGCGAAAATGAAAGAGTTTTAAGTGGGATAATTAAAAAGAGTTCTTCACATCCAATTATGAATAGATTTCAATCTGATGCTAAAGAACCATCAGATAGATTAATGGAGTTTTTAGATAGAGACATAATCTATGTTCATTCGAATTTAGCTGAAAAGAATACTGATCCAAAAACATTTTATAAAGGCTATTTTGAAGGTTGGGATCCAATAATTAAAAATTATGATGTACAAAGAAATGTAACAGATTCAATTTTGTCAGAAGTTTTTTTAATTGATGAAAATGAAAGATTAACTCAACAAGAATTGTATTTAATTAAAGGTAATGCTGGTTCTGGTAAAACAGTTTTATTACATCGGTTAGCTTGGGAAGCATCTGTAACTTTCGAGCGATTGTGCCTTTATTATAAATCAGATCTTTCAATAGAATATAATCGTATTTCAGAATTATATCAATTAGTCAAAGAAAGAATATATCTTTTTGTAGATAATGTTACAGAAAAAGTAGAAGATATAGAATACATCTTAACAAAAGCTAAAAAAGATAAGATACAAATTACAATAATAACTGCAGAAAGATCTAATGTCTGGAATGTAGTAGGAGATAAGTTGTCTTATTTATTAAACCGAAGTTATACACTAGGTTACTTAAAGGATAAGGAAATAGATAATCTAATAGAACTTCTTACAAAATATAAATCATTAGGGTATTTAACTGATAAAAGTTTAGAAAAACAAAAAGAAGCTTTATCTGAAAAGGCAGGAAGGGAATTACTCGTTGCTTTATATGAAGCAACAGCAGGAAAACCTTTTCCAGATATAGTTATGGATGAATATAAATCTATTCCAAGCGAAGAAGCTCAAAATTTATATTTGACAATATCTATGTTCCACAGAATTGGCACTTATGCAAGAGCTGGTAATATTTCAAGATTACATAATATTAATTTCTCATATTTTAAAGACAAATTATTTAAACCATTAGAATCAGTCATTTATAATCATCGAAATTATGTTATTAATGACTTTGTTTTTACTACTAGACATCAATATATTGCTGAATTAGTTTTCGAACAAGTTTTAGTAGATCAAGATGCTAGGTTTCAAAAGTATGTTGTAGTAATTTCAAATTTAGATGTTGATTACGAAAGTG
>CAKZKZ010000218.1 GCA_937124495.1 uncultured Dokdonia sp.
CCTACAGTACTAACAAATCCTCAAGGATTATTTAGCTACCATGTAGGCGCTCCTATTGTTGGTTTTAAAGTCTCTCAATCACAAAAGAGTTTATATATCACCAATAGAAATGACCTGGTGCAGTCACAACAATTAGGATTAAAATATAATTTAGAAACAAATACCTTAACTACTTTTGATTTCTTACAACAAGACTTTGCTACCAAAAATATTGAGTTTTTAGAAGGGCAAGTAGTTAGTCTCGGAGGGTTTCAATTTCAAGCAATGGCGTATGAATTTTCCGAAGTAAATACCTTTATGAGTGTCAATGACCCACTTATCTTTAATGGAACTGCTGCCTTAGACGACACTGTATATATATTTGGAGATTATGATAATAACAATCCAGATACCAATACAATCTTAACTTGGAATATAGGAGATGCAGACTATCAGAACCTAGCATCACTTCCTGGTGGATTATCTAAAATGGATGGAGAGATTGTGGATCAAGTGCTATATATGTTTGGAGGTTGGGATGTCACTTCAAATAGTGATTTTGGTTCCAATCTATTACATACATATAATATAGACACTGGAGTTCAAAATCAGATCGTACTTCCAGTGATGCTAAGAGACACTTTTACCTCTACCGTAGAACATATTATTTATGTAATGGGTCTTGAAGGGTTTGATACTGATAATAATGGCCTAGTAGATACCACCACACCCTACTTAGGAGCATTTAACACATTAGATCATAGTTTTCAAGAAATTACAATAAACCTAGACAATATAGTAACGAGCAAAGACTTGATACATTTTCAAGTTCTAGGAAATAAAGCGTATATTATTCTCTCTGAACTTATAGGAGCTCCCGATGGTTTTATCAATAGCGTATATGAGGCCACTTTAAATTAATTGCTTATGAAAACTATAAAAATTCTTTTAATAACTATCTTATGTATAAGTCTATATGCTTGTTCTGATGATGACAATGATCGTTTTCAACCTGTCATTGCAGAAGATATCGAGTTTTTTGAAGATGGAGAAGTCGAAATGCTTTTTGATAATGCAGGCGCAGATGGTATCACGATGGTCTTTATAGGAGATGGCTATATCAAAGAAGATTTAGGCAAAATATATGGAACGTATAGAGCAGATGCAGAACGCTATTTTGAATCCCTTTTTAGTAAAGAACCCTTTGCAAGTTATCAAGAACACTTTAATGCTGCTATTATTTATACAGAATCGCAATCACGTTCTATCCCAGAAAACGAAAGTCAAGACAGTACAGCATTAAACTCATATGCGTACGAAGGATGGACTGGAAGAGATTTTTATGGAGCTAACCATGATAAAGTTGACTTTTATAAAAATAAATTACCCATAGGCTATGTAACTAACAGCAATACACTCATTGTACTTAATGAACGTACTGGCGGTAATGCTTGTTTTGGATGTGATGTGGCATTTTCTGGAAACGCGTCAGAATTTACAATGGTACACGAAGTAGGACACTCCTTTGGAGGACTTGGTGATGAGTATGAATTACAAAACCAAAATACACCAGATGTATCTTTTATACCCAATCTAGATAACACAGATGATCTTACAGAAATTAAATGGAGTCACTTTATTGATCTACCTGGATATTCAAATGTAGGTGCGTATGAAGGAGGCGGTTATGTTGCTACAGGAATATGGAGACCCCAACAAGAAAGTATTATGAGAGGTGGTAGTACCATATTTGCAGACCTATTTAATGGCCCAAGTAGAGAAGCCATCGTAAAAAGAATATATGAAATACGAGAAATTCCTTATGACTTTGGCACGTTTTTAGCAAATGATAATGTCACAAGAAAAGTAATACCCATTTCTGAAAAGACAAAAAATAGATACGTCCCCATGGGATGTTTACATTAAATGACTCAGAAATAAGTGAAAAAAGGATGTTCGTGGTGCAACATCCTTTTTTTATTGCTGTATTATAGTGGTGCTACTATAGGGATTTTTTATCTTTGCCCATTATTTAAAACTACATAGTATGTCGTTGTCACCATTACAAGCCATCTCTCCTATTGATGGACGTTATGCATCAAAAACAGAGTCACTTGCACCTTTCTTTTCAGAAGAAGCACTTATAAAATACCGTGTTAAAGTAGAAATAGAATACTTTATTGCACTCTGTGAACTACCCTTACCACAATTAGAAGATATAGATAAGCACAGTTATATCGCTTTGCGCGAAATATACTTAGACTTTACAACCGAAGATGCACAAGCAATCAAAGACATTGAGAAAGTAACAAATCATGATGTCAAAGCGGTCGAATATTTCATTAAAGAAAAATTTGATCTCTTAGACCTTGTTCCTTATAAAGAGTTTATCCATTTTGGATTGACCTCACAGGACATCAACAACACAGCTATCCCAATGAGTTTGAAGGATGCTGTCAACCAAGTCTATGTTCCACAATTACTAGAAGTAGTAGATCACTTAAAACAACTTGTAGATGAGTGGACATCTATTTCATTATTAGCACGTACTCACGGACAACCTGCCTCTCCTACTCGCTTAGGAAAAGAAATCGAAGTATTTGTCGTACGTATCGAAGAGCAACTTAACTTATTAAATGATATCCCAAGTGCTGCAAAATTTGGGGGTGCTACAGGAAATTATAATGCACATAAAGTAGCTTATCCAATGGTCGATTGGAAACAGTTTGGACATGACTTTGTACACGATACATGAAAGTTACACCACTCCTTCCCTA
>CAKZKZ010000219.1 GCA_937124495.1 uncultured Dokdonia sp.
AGAGATATACATGTCAGCTTCACGACGTGAACAAACACCTGAATTTGCGATATACTTATTTAAACGTATGCTACCGTCCCCTTTCTTTGGAGGGTTTGATTTTCCTTTTACTTTTTGATCCTTTTCTTTCTTGCTCTTTGCATTAGATCTAACATCCTTTTTGCTTACTTCAAACCTTCCCTTTGGTTTTGGTTTTCCTTTTCCGCTTCTAGGTGCATCTTTACTCATGGTCTTCTTATTTAGCTACAAAGGTAGGTTTAAACTACGAAATACAAACAAAGAAACTTCTTTGTTACTATTTTATGGCATATCTCTTGATACAAACTGAAAACAATCCTACGAGAAATTCATAAATAGGCATCATACGCTTTCAAAAATGAACTTCATAGTTACATAAGAGATAAAATTCCAATACCATTTTATCCAGACTGACTACCGATAGTATACTAGTATGATATAGAAAAAACACCAACCAAAGGGAACGTTTTATTTTAATCATTTTAAAAACCATCAGTTATGTCAAAACGAACAACACCCGAAGTCAATGCAGGATCTATGGCAGATATTGCTTTTTTATTACTTATTTTTTTCTTAGTCACCACGACCATTGAGAAGGATAAAGGAATTATAAGGTATTTGCCTATCACAGATGAAGTTCCGCAACCTATTCAAAAACGAAACATTCTACCCATTTTCATCAATGAGCAAGGAGAATTTCTTGTAAATGACAAAATAACCCTCATACAAGAGATTTCAGCAATCGCTACAGATTTTATAGATAACGGAGGCGCTCCTACCGATAGCGAACTTTACTGTAATTATTGTCAAGGGAATCATAATCCTACAGCATCAGATAACCCTAAAAAAGCAGTGATTGCCATTAATGCACATCGAAAATCTAAATACAAATTCTACATAGCGTTACAAAACGAATTGACAAAATCCTACAATACATTACGTGATCGTGAATCGCAACGTTTATTTGGATATGAATACACAGCCGTCAATAAAGAAATCCGAGAAGGTCGTTACCAAGGAAATCTTAAAAAAGCAAAAGCACAATTAAAGCAAGTCAGAGAGTTATATCCCCTTTTGATTACCGATGCAGAGACAAAAAAGCGTGAGCTTTAATCGTTAGCTATTGGCTATTAGTCTTTAGTCGGCAGCTTTTAGACGGTAGTTTAAATTTAAGTTCAGTTTCGATTTCGATTTCAAAAATCACCAATAACAGTCTCTTCTCCCCTTGGAAGAAGGCTAGGATGAATGAACATGCAGCTATTGGCTGTTAGTCTTTAATCGGTAGCTTTTCAATTTTAATTTCGGCTTCAGCTTCAGTTTCAAAATACCGAGTACAGTCATCTCGACCATAGGAGAGATCATACAAGAAGCTATGCTCCCCTCCGTCTATATTTCGTCCCTCAATATATCCACCTCCCCTCTACAAGGGGAGGTGCTTTTGAATGTACATAATTTAGAATTTCTGCTTAAAATTCAAAATAGAGTATTGCTCTATTTTAGAGTATTACTCTATTTTAATATCCAATAAAAGTCCCTTCTCCCCTTGGGAGAAGGCTAGGATGAGGGATTTAGGATGAGGGATCAGACAACTTAATCGTACTCTGACGTTCTCTATTCACATGCAACTGTGTTACATCTGGACGCGAGTAATGCCCTACAGCATCAAAATTTTGACGTTCTTCATACACACGATTAAAATCAATAGTTTGATATATATTTCCTTCTGTCTCAATATCTGGATGTACGATAAATTCTCCATCTGGACCTGCGATACAGGAACCGCCGTTTGATAATAATTCTGGTGCATTTTTCACTAATTCGTCATAATGCGGGGTATCTTTTGGAAAGTCAGATACTTTCATTCTGCTCGATACAGACACTACAAAAGAGCGTGACTCTCTGGCAATGAATCGTGTAATATCTTTAGTATTGTAATCACTTCCTGGCCAAACAGCGATATGCAAATTTTCTCCTTGTCCGTACAAAGCAGCACGAG
The DNA here is from genome assembly GCA_937124495.1 of uncultured Dokdonia sp. Classification (GTDB taxonomy): domain Bacteria; phylum Bacteroidota; class Bacteroidia; order Flavobacteriales; family Flavobacteriaceae; genus Dokdonia. Next base: position 2,015 of record CAKZKZ010000219.1, read on the forward strand.
GTAATGGCATCCAGTTTTCCCAACAATTCAAACCACCCACGGTAAATTGTTTTAAAGGATGTACTTGCAAGCCATGGCCATCTCCAGGAGACCACGTTAATCGTTCGTCGTAGGTAGGTTGTAATTTTCGGTGTACCGATTGTATTGATCCTTCTTGATTGATATATACCAAAGTGGCATATAAACTATGCCCCCCTCTATCTTGTGGGCGTTCAATAATTCCTAGATATATGGCTATGTTATGCTTTCGCGAAAGGGCACACACCTCTTCTAAATCTCCTGCATCAATATCAACACAGTTACGCGCATAATGTGCGTGTAATTCCTTGACAACATCTTTATTCCACTCAGCACCCCCTGTGAGCGCTAACCAATATGGATAGCCTGGCAATAGTCCTTCTCCAAATACAATAAGCTCTGCTCCTTCCTGAGCGGCTTCTGTAATGGCTTGTTTAATCTTTGTAAGCGTTGCTTCTTTATTAAGCCAAACGGGAGCAATTTGCGCCATGGCTATTTTGAGATGATTTTCGGGTAGAGTCATGCTATTAATTTGGTTGAATACAGGTTTAAAAATACAAAATGATAGTCGGTGAATTAGAGGTTAGCTTGCGCGAAAATGTTAAACTTTTATTTATCACAGAAATATTGAACCCGCATTATGTAATAGAACTTTGTGATGAGGCTTGAAGAAGCAATAAAATATGACGTTTTCTGAGTTTTAGCATAGCACCGCTATGGCTAAACTCAAAAACGTAACGTAGTGATATATTTTGCAGCTACTTTAAGACGGAATAGACTTTCTAATGCATAATGCGGGTTGAAGCGAAAGAGAGCTTCTTAAAGTTCAAACGGTATAAATCTAAGCCACTCGGCAGGCTTGATCAAAACAATACAGAAAACGCCAGCTACGATAATAATTTTCAGAATATTATGTAATAATATGTAATGAAGTCTTGCTGGCGACTTCCATAAGGCACCTAGAAAAAAGAGCAATCCAATCACACTGGCATAGAAATACACATACATATATCCTATTTCAAAATGATTGATTAAAAAATACACTGGTATAATTGTAAAACCAGCAAGTGCCGTGAGCATCCATTTTGAGGTACGCTCCCCAAAAACAACAGGTATGGTAAGATATCCTTGTGCTAAATCTCCTTTTAAATTTTCTAGATCCTTTGTAAGTTCACGCATGACAATGACCAAAAACAAGAAACTTGCATGTACAAAGATGACCGTATCTAAGTTTTTGTAATATAAAAATATAGCAAAAAAGGGCGCAATTGCCAGTATTGCGGCAACAAGGTTTCCTACAAAAGGTCTCTTTTTTAACTTATGTGAATAGAACCAGATTCCAAAAATATAAATCGCAAAAAACAACACGGCTCTAAAAGACACATAACTTGCGGCAATGGCAGCTAGAAAATTAAGCACAAAGTAGAAAGAGAGCTTTGTATTTTGACTCACTAATCGATCCAACATCGTTTTACGAGGTCTATTGATCAAGTCTTTTTCGGAATCATAAAAATTATTTATAATATACCCACCTGCAATCGTAGCCGCAGACGCCAATACGAGCATAAAAAGATTGAGGTCAAATACAATTTCTCCTAATGTTCTCCCTGATGATAATATAAATATGGAAGCAAGGTATTGTGCGAGTACAATAACCAGAATATTATATCCTCTCACTACCGAGAACAAACTGAACATCTTAAGAAGTCGTCGTTTGTTTTTTCGCGAAAGCATATATAGAAACCTTATAAGGGTGAAGGATTAAAAATTATATACAACTTCCAACTTGTAATCTCGAAGTGATTTACGAGCCTTATCTATATCTTGAGTAAATCCTAAGATATAACCGCCGCCGCCTGAACCACAAAGCTTCAAATAGTAGTCATTACTTTCTATTCCTTGACTCCATAACGTATGAAATGCTTTAGGAATCATAGGTTTAAAGTTATTAAGCACTACTTTAGAAAGTTGTTTGACATTGCCAAACAATGATTTTACATCTCCTTTTAAGAAATCGTCTACACACGCATCTGTGTGCTTTACAAACTGATTTTTAAGCATATTACGGAACCCTTCTTGCTTCATGTTTTCCATAAAGATATTGACCATAGGAGCAGTTTCTCCTACAATTCCACTATCTAAAAGGAATACAGCGCCTTTCCCTTCTTGTTCTTGTGAAGGAATTCCAGCAGGTTCGATATTATCTTTACTATTAATAAGAATCGGTAAACTTAAGTAACTATTTAAAGGATCCAATCCAGAAGATTTCCCATGGAAAAAAGATTCCATAGCTCCAAAAACAGCTTTAAGTTTTAATAATTTTTCTCTTGTTAAATTCTCTAGTACAGTAATTTTTTCTGTAGCATACTTATCATAAATAGCAGCAACTAATGCGCCACTACTCCCTACTCCATATCCTTGAGGGATACTAGAGTCAAAATACATTCCTTTGTCAAGATCTTGAGAAAGTCGCTCTATATCAAATTGCACCAATACGTCTTCAGATTGAGATAATACTGATAAGTGATCTGCAAATTTCTTTAACTTGGCATTAGAATCTATAGCTTCTGATGAGCTATTATCATCACACTTTAATGCGCCGTTGTAAAAGTTATAAGGGATAGAGAGTCCTTTTGAATCTTTAATGATTCCGTATTCTCCAAATAGGAGAATTTTAGAATAAAATAAGGGACCTTTCATAAGGGGTAGATTAAGTAAGTATATACAAATTTACAATTTTTTTGCTCCACGACCCACGCAATCATTAATATAGTGGTTGTTTTGGCAAAATTTTGACAATTCGTTTTCTATAAAACGTTGTACTTCTTGGGTTTCATTTTGAGGATATAAGACATGTACATTAGCTCCTGCATCTAAGGTAAAACACACTTTTGAGTCGGTCGTTTCTCTATAAGCCCAAATACGATTTATAATCTCCAATGTATTAGGTTTCATGAGTATAAAATACGGATGACTAGTCATCATCATGGCATGTAATGTGAGTGCTTCACTTTCTACAAGTGCAATAAACGCATCCAAGTCTCCAGATTGCAACACGGTCTTTAATTGAACTAAATTATCATGGGCTTGAGTGAATCTCGCTTTCGCGAAAGCGTGACCATGCATTAACCCGTGTCCGACCGTACTACTGACTTGTTTTTCTCCCTTATCAACCAATAAAATAGAGTCTTGATACTCTTGAAAATTAGTATGTACTTCATAAGGGTATGCAGTACCATACAAATCATTACTATGCGCAATATCTTGATGTGCTCCCCAAACAATAAGCGGTCCTTCTAAACTCCTGCAAGCACTACCCGAACCTAATCGAGACAAGAAAGATGCTTTTTGCATAAAATAGGCATCTGCCATATCAGGATGCAGTTGTCGTTCCATATCCATAATACACAAAGACAAGGCACTCATTCCAGAAGCAGAAGAGGCAATACCTGAACTATGCGGAAATGAATTAGACGTTTCAATCCTAAAACTGTACTGATGAATAAAAGGGACATATTTTTCGATACGTTTAAAAAAGCTTGCAATCTTAGGTTCAAAACCTTCTTCTTTATGTCCGTCAAGATATACTTCAAAATCAAATCCTTCGGATGTTTTCTGAGTATACTGTAATGTAGTGGTCGTATGGCAATTACTTAGCGTAAAGCTTATACTGGCATTTTGTGGTAATTGCTCTCCATGCTTCCCCCAGTATTTTACAAGTGCAATATTACTAGGAGATTGCCAACTCACAGATCCATTTGTTATCAAAGTGGTACTTGAGTTTAAAATAAAAGAATCTTCAGACATATACGAATTCAAGTTTGAGGCAAAGATAACTTTTGTCTTTCTATTATTACAATGGAAGCGTTTAGGAGTTTTTTTTTATAAATTGGTAGTGTGAAATAAACAGAAGCTTCCTTTTTTTTTAAAACCAACCAAAATAAAAGATCTCCCCATGAAAAAAAGTCTTTTTATCAAAATAGTTATTGCCGTAATTATTTGCACTTCTATCGGTGGTATTGGAGCTATTGCGACACAATCCAGTATCTCAGATTGGTATATCACTATTAACAAACCTAGCTTTAATCCTCCTAATTGGATTTTTGGCCCAGTTTGGACAGTTCTCTATATTATGATGGGCGTTGCTGTTGCCTTGGTTTGGCATAAAGGATTTTATCACAAATGGGTGCAGACGGCTTTATACCATTTTGGGTTTCAACTGATTTTAAATGCGATGTGGAGCATCCTATTTTTTGGCATGAGACAACCCGGCTGGGCACTTATTGAAATTCTTATATTATTTGTTCTTGTCTTACTTACGATTAAATGGTTTAAAGTAGTAGACAAGCGTGCTGCTTACTTATTGATTCCTTATGCGTGTTGGATCGCTTTTGCCACTATTCTCAACTTTGAGATTTGGCGATTGAATTAAGGCTTCTGATCGTATATCTTGTTCTAATCTGTTCGGTTGCTCTTGTACGCTTTCGCGAAAGCGTACACAACAAAACTCCAATTTAAAACTTTACATCATTCCTTATTCGCAATAGCCTCTGCGATCATATAACCGCCCGTCCAAGCATTTTGGAAATTAAACCCTCCTGTAATGGCATCTATATTGAGTACTTCGCCTGCTAGATAAAGATCTTTTTGCACTTTACTTTCAAACGTTTTAAAATTGACCTCTTTAAGGTTTACACCTCCAGCAGTCACAAACTCTTCTTTAAAAGTGCTTTTCCCTTTTACTTCATATAGACCGCATGTAAGTTCTTTACTTAAAGATAACAATTGGTTTTTAGTAAGATCTGCCCATTTAACTCCTTCTACTATTCCAGAAGCAACAAGTAGGTTTTGCCATAACCTTTTTGGCAAGTCAAACTGCGCATAGGTATGAGGTGATTGTTTTGCTAGTTTATGCTTGTAGGCCATTAATTCTTCCATAGCATCGTCTACAGATTGATCTAACAACCAATTTACTTTCATTGTAAAATTGTACTGTATCGCTGCCAGTTCTCTCGCTCCCCATGCAGAAAGTTTTAAAATCCCAGGACCACTTAATCCCCAGTGTGTAATAAGTAACGGACCTTCTGAACGTAATTTTGTTCCTACAATCTCAACAGAAGCTTCTTTT
>CAKZKZ010000220.1 GCA_937124495.1 uncultured Dokdonia sp.
AAAAACAACAGCTCCTACCTATTTCTTACCTAATTGGATAGATGAAAAGCAGATTGATCCCGCTTTCGCGAAAGCGCACCCATACTTAACATCTCCGAAATTTAAAATCTTATACTCTGGTAATATTGGTGATAAACAAGACTGGGACTTTTTCATGAAATTTGCACAGGCACTTGATGAGAAACGCTTTGAAATTATCATTGTAGGTGATGGTTCTAAACGTGTATGGCTTGAAGAAGAAATAAAGCCATATTCAGGAATTTCATTATATCCACCTGTTCCGTATGAAGAATTATCAGACCTTTTGTGTAGTGCAGATGTCCATATTCTTTTTCAAAAACCAGAGGTCTTAGATACGGTAATGCCATCCAAAATATTAGGAATGATGGCAAGTGCAAAACCCTCTATTATTACTGGACACGCACAATCTGAAGTAGCTACCAGCATGTCACTATCCCAAGGAGGATATTATAGCTCTGAAAAAGAGGTAAATACGGTTGTAGATCAGTTGGAAAGCCTTGTGAATTCTTCAAGTGCATCTACAGAAATGGGAATAAAAGCAAGGAAATATGTGGTTTCAAATTTTGCTAAAAATCAAATTTTAGATGCCTTTTTAAAGGAACTCTCGCAATTATAATCGGTATCGTCATAAAAGACTGTAAATACTTCCCTATTTTTGTGTTTTAACTAAGTTGAGATATGAAGATAACCGTAGTAGGAACAGGCTATGTTGGTTTAGTAACAGGAACATGCCTTGCCGAAACAGGTAATGAAGTGGTCTGTGTAGATATAGACAAAAATAAAGTAGAACGCATGAAGAATGGGGAGGTGCCTATTTATGAGCCTCACCTTGATGTCATTTTTGATCGTAATATCAAAGCAGGAAGACTTTCTTTTACAACTGAACTTCAACAGGGTCTTGATCATGGAGAGATTATATTTTTAGCACTACCAACTCCAGAAGATGAAGACGGATCTGCCGATTTATCCTATGTACTAGGTGTAGCCAATGATATAGGAGTGAAAATGAAAAGCTACAAGGTTGTTGTAGATAAAAGTACTGTTCCTGTAGGAACTGCAGAAAAAGTGCGAGCAACCATTGCTGCAAAAACAAGCATAGATTTTGATGTGGTCTCAAATCCTGAGTTTTTAAGAGAAGGGTTTGCGGTAGACGATTTTCTAAAACCAGAACGTATTGTCGTAGGATCTTCATCAGAGAGAGCTACAAAATTGATGGAAAAACTCTATAAGCCTTTTGTAAGATCAGGAAATCCTATTATTATTATGGATGAAAAATCTGCAGAGCTTACAAAGTATGCTGCTAACTCTTTTCTGGCCACTAAAATCACATTTATGAACGAGATTGCAAACTATTGCGAACTTGTAGGAGCCGATGTAGATAAAGTGCGTCGTGGGATGGGAACAGACTCACGTATAGGAAAACGATTTTTATTCCCCGGTATAGGATATGGAGGTTCTTGTTTTCCTAAAGATGTAAAAGCACTCCATAAATCAGGGAAGGAATCTGGATATGATTTTCAAATTTTAGATGCTGTTATTGATGTAAATAATCATCAAAAAGTAAAACTGATTCCTAAAATAACAGCTCATTTTGATGGTGAGCTTCAAGGAAGAACAATAGCTATCTGGGGGTTGGCGTTTAAACCAGAGACAGATGATATTAGAGAAGCTCCATCATTATATATGATAGATGCATTATTAGCTAAAGGAGCAAAAATTAAAACGTTTGACCCAGAAGCGATGGACAATGTAAAAGCAAAATATAAAGATCAAATTGAGTTTGCTACAAATATGTATCATGCTACAGAAAATGCTGATGCATTGATTATAAGTACAGAATGGAGTATTTTTAGAACCCCAAACTTTACAAAGCTTAAAAATAATTTAAACCAACCCATAATTTTTGATGGACGTAACCTATATGATGTAGAAGATATGGAGAAAGAAGGATTTACATATATATCTATAGGTAGAAAAGAAGCATAATATGCGTAAACGAGTTTTAATAACAGGGGCCGCAGGATTTTTAGGCTCTCATTTATGTGATCGATTTATAAAGGAAGATTTTCATGTCATAGGAATAGACAATCTTATTACAGGAGATCTTGCAAATATCGAACACTTATTTAAACTCGAACACTTCGAGTTCCATCATCATGACGTGACAAAATTTGTTCATGTCCCTGGACAGCTTGATTATATATTACACTTTGCATCACCTGCAAGCCCTATAGATTATCTTAAAATACCTATTCAAACATTGAAGGTAGGATCTTTAGGAACCCATAATCTTTTAGGATTAGCAAAAGAGAAAAATGCACGTATCCTTATTGCATCTACTTCAGAAGTGTATGGAGATCCGCTAGTACACCCTCAAACAGAATCGTATTTTGGTAATGTGAATACCATAGGACCCAGAGGTGTATATGATGAGGCAAAGCGTTTTCAAGAGTCTATTACCATGGCATATCATCGTTTTCATGGACTAGAAACCCGTATTGTACGTATTTTTAACACCTATGGGCCTAGAATGCGACTTAATGATGGTAGAGTGATACCCGCTTTTATGGGACAAGCACTTCGAGGAGAAGATTTAACTATTTTTGGAGACGGTTTACAAACTCGTTCTTTTTGCTATGTAGATGATCAAATAGAAGGGATTTATAGATTACTGATGAGTGATTATAGCTTACCAATAAATATTGGAAACCCAGATGAGATTACCATCAAAGACTTTGCAGAAGAAATTATAAAACTAACAGGAACAGATCAAAAAATCATCTATAAAGAATTACCTACAGATGACCCAATGCAGCGTAAACCCGATATAAGCTTAGCAAAAAAGATATTAGGATGGGAAGCAAAAGTGTCTCGTAGTGAAGGGATGAAACAAACGTATGAGTATTTTAAAAACCTCACAGAAGAGCAATTGCACAAAAGTGAGCATAAAGACTTCTCAAAGCATATAGTGAAATAACGAATGGCCTACAAAAAAGGAAGATATTCTGGCTTTATAAGGCCTATTATTTATAGTGTTGATCTTTTGATCATTAGTATACTAGCAAAGGTGTGCCTAGTCATGGATACACATCTATTTTTATTTATTGGCTTTATAACGTTCACCTGGATTGTTTCGGCTATAAAATCTAATTTTTACGAAGTATATCGGTATACACCTCTTATTAGAATCTTTTCATTATTAGGGATTCAGTTGATGTTATTTACACTACTTGTCTTTGCCTTTTTTGGATTCTTTCACGAGATCAATAGTATACCCAAAGAAGTGATTACATACATATTGTATGTTTTTATTGGTATTACTATAGTAAAACTAGGGGTGTTTTATCTTCTTAAGAAATATAGAACAGTACTAGGAGGTAACTATAGAAGGATTGTTATTTTAGGTGTAAACCCAAAGACACAACAATTAGAAAATTTCTTTAATGCTAATAAAACCTATGGCTATCAGGTTATTAATAAATTTGATGCACAATCTTCGGGGGAACAATCATTAGAATCCTCCTTTTCATTTATTATAGAAAATAGCATTGATGAGATTTATTGCTCTATTTCAGAATTTACAAATGAGCAAATACGTGAGATTTCAGAATTTGCAGATAACAACCTTAAGATTCTTAAGTTTATCCCAGACAATAAAGAGATTTTTACAAAAAAACTCAACTATCAATATTTAGGAATTACACCCATACTATCGTTACGTAACATTCCGATAGATACACCCCTTAATCAATTTATCAAACGTACGTTTGATATTGTGATGTCTATTTTAGTGCTTGTAGGATTACTCTCTTGGCTAACCCCTATCATTGCTATTCTAATCAAAATAGATTCAAAAGGTCCTGTATTTTTCAAACAAAAAAGAAATGGATTAGACTACAAAGAATTTTACTGTTACAAGTTTCGCTCTATGCAGCCTAATCCTACCGCCGATTTACATCAGGTAAGCAGAAATGATCAACGGATTACACGCTTAGGACGCGCCATTCGCTCTACCAGTATAGATGAGTTGCCACAATTTATTAATGTACTTAAAGGTGAAATGTCTGTCGTAGGACCAAGACCACACATGGTAAGTCATACCCACATGTATGCAGAGCGCATCGATAAGTTTATGGTTCGTCATTTTATAAAACCAGGCATTACAGGTCTCGCACAAGTAAGTGGGTATAGAGGAGAAGTAGAAACTGATAATGATATTATAAACCGAGTGAAGTTTGATATTTTTTATGTAGAAAATTGGTCACTACTTCTAGACGTAAAAATTATCATCCAAACGGTTATAAAGGCACTAAAAGGAGATGAAAAAGCCTACTAACAATCTACCGCTTGTCTCTATTATCACCCCGCTGTATAATGCAGAAGATTATATCACAACCACATTAAAAAGTATTCAGGAACAAACATATACCCATTGGGAACATATTATTGTAAATGATTGCTCTACAGATAATTCATTACACATTGTAGAAGAACTTGCAAAAAAAGATGCGCGTATAAAAGTGGTTACGCTTTCGCGAAATAGCGGAGCCGCCCAATCTCGTAATAAAGCCACAGAACATGCTACCGGAGATTATATCGCTTTCTTAGATGCAGACGACCTGTGGCATCCAGAAAAACTAGAAAAGCAATTGCAGTATATGCAAGAAAATAATGCGGCTGTTTCCTACACAAGTTATGTGCATATAGATGAAGCTGGAAAACCCATAGGAAAACGTATCAAGGCATTACCAAAGCTTACCTATCAAAAGCAACACAGTAATAACTACATCGGAAACCTAACAGGCATCTATAAAGCTGCTGAAATAGGTAAAATAATAGCCCCTAACATACGCAAACGACAAGACTGGGCAGTTTGGCTAGAAGCTATTAAAAAAAGCAACAAACCCGCTCTAGGACTTCAGGAAGATTTAGCGTATTACAGAATTCGACAGGGATCTATAAGTTCTAATAAACTTAATCTTGTGAAGTATAACTTCAAGTTTTATAAAGAATACTTAGGCTATTCTTGGGTTAAATCTGTGTTCTATTTACTGCGTTTTTTTTATGAGTACTTCTTTGTAAGAACCAAGTGGATTGAGAAAATAAATTAATCTTTATAATGTACTCATAAACTGCTTCAATTTCCCGCGTTTACTACGATCCATTTTTTCAACTTTTTCAAACAAAACAGTAAGACCTTCTTCTAGGTAGGTATACGTTGCTTTCTTGATCGTTTCTTCTTCAGATGAGCTAAGTGCTCGTTGGGCAGTATAGATTACTTTAAACGTATCTATGGCTGTTTGTTCAATGACAAATTCTTGTACATTTCCATCTTCTTCAATCACACTTTTGGTGACATAATAAAACGTAAGTCCTGGGACAACTTTTCCGCTAGGGAGACGTGCAATATCATTGGTACGCCCTATTAATTTTTCTAGAATGGGTTTTTTGGGTGTACTCTTTCGCGAAAGCGTACCCATATCCCCAATATCATACCGTATAAAAGGATGTGCTTTGTTATAAAGTGATGTAATCACCACTCGACCCGATGTTCCATGAGGAACCGCTTGATTGTTTTCGTCAAGAATCTCAACATATAATAATTCGCTATCTACTTGAAATTGATCTTCCGCATTTTGAAACGCAATGAGACCTAACTCAGAAGCACCATATTCATTAATCACAGGTATTCCAAATTGCTTTTCCATCAAGCTTTTATCGCTATCAAAAAGCATTTCGCTCGTCACAATACACGCTTTAAGGGAGGGGCAAATTTCTTTAAGGATGAGTTGGTGCCGTTTAAGATATTTGGCAAATAACACAATACTACTCGTATATCCGTTGAGGTATTCAAAGGCAGTTTTGGTAAATGTATGATGTATCTTCTTAAGTTGGGGTTCACTCAAATCAAAAATAGGAAAGCGATACCTATTGCCTAACCAATCTTTAAGACGCTCTTTACGATAGCCCACAAAATCTAATGGAATTCCATAAAATCGAGCTTGTTTTGAGGTATTTACATTTAGATCAAACCACTCATATCGATCCTGAAAACTAGCCCATGATAATGCATGTGATGCTTTGTCTTTTGCAAAAATAAAGGGATGCCCAGAAGACCCAGACGTTTTATTTATATATACATTTTTACGCGTATATTCTTCAGAGAGACGATCTTGTAATGGTTGTTGTAAATCTGCTTTTGTAAGGACAGGCAAGGCTCCCCAAGATGCATTTTCTTGTTGAGTAGTGAGCTCTTTATAAAAGGGATTATACATTTTGTGATACGTAACAATGGCTTGTTTTTGTTGCTCAACATAAGTAACATATTGATCTTCAGGGATGGCTTGGATGCGAGATAATTCCGCTTTCGCGAAAGCAATATCAAACCCTTTTATTTTTAATGTCCAATCAAATAAATTCACAAAAGATGTATTAGCAAGGCAATTTACAAACAAATTCATTCCCGCGAAGGTTTATTCTCACGAAGGTGAGAATCTGAATCTCTTTCTTTCTCTCTGTATCAATATTTTTATACTATTATCTTGTTGTAAAAGGGTAGACAAACTACTTTTGCATTTTGATACAAAAAATAATACTCCATGAATATTTTAATCTTAGGATCTGGCGGAAGAGAACACACATTTGCTTACAAAATAGCGCAAAGCGAAAGTTGTGACACCTTATTTGTAGCGCCCGGAAATGCAGGAACGGCTCAAATAGCGACAAATGTTGCCGTAGGCGTCACTGATTTTGAAGCGATAAAAACGCTTGTTCTTAAAGAAAATATTGAAATGGTGGTGGTAGGACCAGAAGATCCTTTGGTTCAAGGAATCTATGATTTCTTTAAAGCAGATGAGCAGTTGCAACATGTAGCAGTGATTGGTCCATCAAAAGAAGGAGCAACACTAGAAGGAAGTAAAGAGCGTGCTAAAGAATTTATGATGGCGCATGGTATTCCTACAGCAGCATATGAAAGTTTTACAGAAGCAACACTTGCAGAAGGGCAGGCATTTCTTGAAACGCTTCAAGCGCCTTATGTTTTAAAAGCAGATGGACTTGCCGCAGGAAAAGGAGTGTTGATCATACAAGATTTGGAGGAAGCAAAAGAAGAACTAGCCAAGATGCTAGGAGGAAAATTTGGTGATGCC
>CAKZKZ010000221.1 GCA_937124495.1 uncultured Dokdonia sp.
TTTTTGTAATTAACATGTATATTGATGAGTACACTCATGCTACATACTTTAATCACAAAACTCGTAGAGAGCGTAAATTGTTATTAAATAGAAAAGAGTTAAAAAAACTACATCGAGAAGTTAAAAATACAGGATTAACAATTGTGCCTTTACGTCTATTTTTAAATGATAAAGGTTTAGCTAAGTTACACATTGCATTATGTAAAGGTAAGAAGCTACATGATAAAAGAAATACTCTTAAAGATCGTGATAACAAACGGGATCTTGACCGAATTAAGAAAAATTTCAGATAAAAAAAAGCCGCTAAAAGCGGCTTTTTTTTATCTGAGCAACGAGTGCTATCTCATTTTATTTTAAAGCATCTTTAGCGTCTTTTACTAATTCGTCAGCTTTTTCTTCAGTTGCATTTACAGCATCTGTAGCTGTTTGTTTAGCATCATCAACCACATTTCCTGCGGCATCTTTTACATCTTCTACTGCATTTTCAGCGGCATCTTTTGCTGAATCAACGGCATCACCTGCAGCATCAACAGCATCATTAGTTGCACCTTTTACATCATTAACTGCATTATCAACAGCCTCACCAGTTGCATTTGTCGCATCATCTACGGCATCTTTAGTAGCCTCAGCTGCATTTTCTATTTTATCTTCTGCAGCATCCATTTCCTTTTTTGTTTCTCTACAAGAAATAGCTCCCAAAGCTACTATTAAAGCAACGCTTAATGTTAATTTTTTCATTTTGCTATATTTTTTTAGTTATTAGCCACTAATATAATCTTTTAGAATAAACCTCAAAAAATATATGTTAAAATTATGTGAAAAAAGTATTTTCTATTTTAATTTATTATATATGTTTGAATGCAATTATACTTTTTCTTGCAGTTAATATCTTATCAACATAATTTTTAAATTCATTATACTTGTCATTATTAATTATATCAGAATTAACATTACAAGTCATTTTAATATTTAACTTATTATTTTCTGCTAAATTATATGACAGTTTAAACTTGTGTCCTTCAAATTCATAAACTTTATCTTCAGGAACTTCAATAAACTTTTTATTTACATCAATGACAATTTCAACATTTTCTTCATAATAATCTGCATTTTCATACTGTCTATAATCAATTGGATATAAACGATTTTCTAAATTTAGAATTGAATAATTATAAGGGTTTGTGAAGTACGGTGCTTCAAAAGTAAAAATTTCTCCTATTTTATTTATTTTTAACTTAGTTTTTAACGTGGTTGTATAATCTATCTCTCCCTTCTCTTTGTTAATATTGAAATTATTAACTTTTTCTAATTTAACTTGATCACTAGCCCTTGAAAGAATATCTTCTTGTATTTTATCATCTACTAAATCATTAGTGCTAAATATTTTGATATAACGTGATGCCAAGTGCCCAGAAAAAATATTTGATAATTTTATTTTCTGTTCATCATTTGAATCAATAGCTAGTTTGTAATTGGCCTTAACGTTAGCTTCTTTTCTTTGTACTTTTTCGATTTCATAAAGTTTACTTTCAAGTTTATTATTAGTAGTAATAGGAATATCTAGTGCTTTAGCACCTCTTAATGACATTGGTAATGACCTAAATGGCAAATACTTACTTGTTAGCTCTAAAAATTGTGGCTTTCCATCTATTAACACCTTAACAATACAGTGGTTAAAATCAGAGCTTGGTAATATTAAATCTTTCTTTCCGTAGTCAGAAGTTAACACTAATACTAAATTAACATCAAGCTCTACTTGCTGACCAAGCACTAAAAACAATGTTGAAAAATCTTTACAGTCACCTAATTTAGATGTGATTGTCTTAGAAGGTTTTTGCGGCACAAGACCACTTTGTTTAAAACTTACATAACTATAATTAAAATTATCAGTGATGTAATAATAAATTCTTTGTGCTTTTTCATGATCAGAAAGATTTTGATATCCATTAGGAAATATATTAGCTATTGCATTTTGAACTTCATCATCTATTTTAGTTTGTTTTCTTACTAAATCAGAATACCAATTAGCAATCATACTCCATGAATCAACAGAGCTTATATGAAGCTTTGTACTAACATCTGAAAAAGAAGGCATATAATCTTCTTGAACTGGAATAGGGGCAATATTACTTTTTTCCCACTCATGAACATAGTGTTCATCTTCTTTAAAGCTATTATAGTTTACCTCTCCATTAGTAATAACATAATTTACTTTTTTAGTTTTAGTTATCAATCTATATACTTTTTTTAATGAAGGATGATATCCTGAAAAGTTATTTGAAAATACATAATCTTTATAAAACCTTCCTGTTTTAGCATACTTTTCATCATAATCAATATAAATTACATCACCTATCTCCAAACCATCAAATACCAATGATGAACCGCTTACTTCAGCTGGTATAGTTTCTCCTCCTACTTTTACTATTTCTGATTTATTAATTTTATAGCTACCTGACAGACCTAAATTATACTCTTTAAATATTTCAACTCCATTTTGCGAAGTAATTTCATAAATATAAGTTGAACGAGACTCTCCGCCTCCTTCTTCGTAATTTAATACGTCTATTTGACTTAAAAGATCATTAACACCGTAATTGTTTTCTTTTATAAGTTTTCGATGCTCACTGATATATTTATATAAATCTTTTTCATGATATTTATTTAATGGATTTTTATTACCTCTCAAATCATTTAATAAATTTCTTACTTTATAGTCTGTAGGGCTTTGTTTCAAAGCTTTTTTATAATAAGAAATAGCCTTTTCTTTATCGTCCAGCTGCAAATACGTTTTACCTTTTAGCTTGTTAAACAGGTATGAATTAGGAAAATTTGCTAGAGCCTCATTAATATAGGTCAATGATTTTTTATACTGTGCTGAATCATGTAATAAACTTATTAATTCATAATAAACATTATTATCATATGATAAAACATTTAATATATCCTCATGTAACTTTATTGCTTCTTCTGTACGATTTTGTTTTTTATAATAATAGGCCAAATACTGTAATACCTCATAATTAAACTCCTTTGCATAAAACCCTTCTAATGTTTTAACGGTTGTATCTTCATCTTTAAGAATCTTCGTATAAAAGTCAGTAAATGTAGTTTTTATGGTTGAAGGTAAAGTCTCGTCAATCAAGAGTTTGTCTAGCGATTTTCTTATTTCATCACGATTATTACGACGAAGGTTTATTAATAATTCTGTTGCAATTTTCAAATATGAATAATCTATAGAATTACCTATTTTATTTAATTCTCGCTCATAAGTTTCAATATCAAGTTTTAATAAGGCTTCAAAGTCTTGAAATTTCAGCATACTTGAAAAGTAATAATCAGGATCCAACCTAATGATATTATCTTCTATTTTTTTAGCAGCACTAGTGTCTCCATTTTTATTATAACATTCTATCAAACATATCTTTAAAAAAGAACTGTTCGGATATTCTTTTACCCACTTATTAATTAACTCTTGTGCTTCATCGATTTTTCCATTTCTTAAATATGTATAATACAAAAGCAATCTATTAAGATTAAGATCTTTACTTTGGTTTTTACTATTTTTTTTAAAAAATTCTTCAACTTCATGTGTTAGTTTTTCTACGTTAACAATTGATGCGCTTCCTTTTTTATACTTTCTATCGGATAATGTAGCTGTTATATTTTCAGCCTTATTTCCATACTCATCTTCAATTCGCAAAATAAAATACGGCGATGAACTAGATGCTAATTTTACTAGAACTCTGTTCACTCCTTCTTGCAAATTAACCTTATAGTTAAGTGCATCCATTTCAGTTATATGATCATTGTCATCCTCTATAACTAAAACATCATTTAACCATACCCTTATTGGCCCTGATTTTCCTAGCTTGAATATTACTGTTTGGTTTTTATCAGACTTTAAAAATGTTTGTGCATAATGTATGCCGTTACCATACTCCATATGGTTAGAAAAAAACTGATAAACCTCATCAACCTCATCTACTTTAGACCACCAACTTAACCCATTACTTTGCGCGTCAAATACTTCAGATTTTTCAGTAGTATTTTCTGGAGGATAGGCAATATCTATTCCACTAGAATTCAAGTTTTCAAATACACCACAATGTTCCTATTTTTTTATAGTGTTTATTGAATTCATTTTTAAGGTAAACTTATCCCAATCTAACTGATATCTTTTTGTTATTGCTTGCAGATATAACAGTCCGTTTTTTACAGTTGAATTACGTATTTTTGAAGTATTAATTCTATTGGGGGCAGCTAGATTATTTGCTTCAAATCCACTTTTTAAATAATCGCCAAAAACAAAAGATTGCATCCAATTTGCAAACAAATAGTTTTCATAATCATCATATTTAATTAATTCATCAATAAAACTTGGTTTACATTGCATTACCCCGTTTTCTCGTTCAATAATTTTTTTCAGAAATAGGGTTTCAATATCATTATTTCCTTTTAACTTATTTACAAGTTGTAGTGCCTCTTCTCTATTATTTTCTAATAATAATTCCCACACCTTTTCTTTATTTTGAGAGTAAAAAGATGTTGACATTAAAACTAATGTTGTAAATAAAATATTTTTAAAAATTCTCATGTTTAGTAATAAATTATATATTTTCAATAAAATGATTTCATTGCAGAAACTTTCAAGTCTTCTAACAATCCATCTGTTTATAAAAATAGGGAAAGCCTAAGCGTTCCCTTTTTTATAATCCTCTAAAAATTTTGCTAACCCAATATCAGTTAAAGGGTGATTCAATAACCCTTCGATTGCGCTTAATGGCCCAGTCATAACATCTGATCCAATTTTAGCGCAATCAATAATATGCATTGTGTGACGAACAGATGCTGCTAATATTTGTGTTTCAAAACCATAGTTATCATAAATCTGTCTTATTTCAGATATTAGATTTAACCCA
>CAKZKZ010000222.1 GCA_937124495.1 uncultured Dokdonia sp.
ATTAACGCATAAGAAATTCCTTGAAAGATTAAATTTGGAGCAATACCTCCTGCTTGTCCTATAAAATAAAAGCTATGCATCAATCCCAATAGTAACGATAAGATACTAAGCGCAAGAATCCAAGAAGCAGCACTATTAATCTTTGAATTATGAAATTGTACTATATCAACATTTTCTTCATGTTGTCGTGCTTTTATTTTCTTAAAGAAGTGAAATAAAGCCAACGAGCTAAAAATTACAAAAGCAATAATGAACTTTACATCTCCACTCACTATAAATTCTGAAAAAGGCATTCTCATAATTGTTATTTTAAAATTGATGAGTTCAAAAATACCTAGAACAACTGCTTATTTATTTTTTTTGCGATAGATCGACAAATTAGTCGCTGCTTTAACCTTTTTTAATACCTTCATACAACCAATTACATAACATCCAAAATAAGTACATGAGTTCTAAAAATGCCTCTAAAAAATATATCAAGAAAAAATACAATGACTTAGGACTAGGTGTAAAAGAAGTTTCTGGGGTATATCGTACACTGAATAAAGACGGTACGTTTAATGTTCGGAAAACTAACATCCCTTTTTGGCAGCGAGTTAATTTTTTTCACTCGTTGGTTTCCATGCCTTGGCCTCGGTTTTTAGGGCTCATTCTTATCGGTTATTTTGTAATTAATATCCTGTTTGCTTCTATTTATATGTTGGTAGGCGTTGAACATCTTACAGGAATGAAACAAGTAGGAAGCACTTTTGAGCAATTTATGGAAGCTTTTTTCTTTAGTGCACAAACCATTACCACCTTAGGATATGGACGCGTCGCTCCTATAGGACTCATGGCAAATATTGTTGCCGCTACAGAGTCTATGTTAGGCTTACTCTCATTTGCATTAGCTACAGGAATGCTATATGGTCGTTTTTCAAAACCTAACGTGACTGTGAAATATAGCGAACATGCAGTGATGGCACCTTATCAAAATATCAATGGTTTTATGTTTAGAGTCGTAAACGTGCAAGAAAATCAATTGCTAGAAGCAGAAGTAACAGTATCACTTTCTTTACGAAGAGAACAATCTGAATTACGAGATTTCTTTAGCTTAGATTTAGAACGTTCTAAAGTCATTTTTTTACCTTCCGTTTGGACGGTAGTACACCCTATCAGTGATCAAAGTCCGTTATATAACTTTACTGCTGATGACCTAGATGCTAAGGATGCTGAGTTTATAGTCACAATGAAAGCTTTTGATGAGTCTTTTTCACAAACTGTGTATTCTCGCTGTTCCTACAAACCTGCTGAAATTAAATGGGGCCAAAAATTTGTGTATTTAGTCACACAAGAAAAAGACAAAATCACCATTGATGTAGGACGCCTCGATGAAACCTATGACGCTCCATTACATCCATAATTTAATTGTAATTAGATCTTTTAAGTTATTTATACTATGAAAATGTACATTCTTATCAAAGATGATATTCCTGAAGGATTTGCTATACTGGCAGCTGCTCATGCATCACTTGCTGCATATCTAAAATTTAAAAAAGATCCCGATATGCAAACATGGGTTTCTAATACTTTTTATAAAGTGATTTGTAAAGTAAATGATAAAGAATTTCAGAAAGCAAAAATGGTTGAAGATCATGTGGTATTGACAGAATCTGCATTAGATCATACCGAAGTGGCTATTGCCTTCAAACCAAGAGAAGAATGGCCGAAGCCTTTTAGGTTTTATACATTATACAAATAATCCCCAACTTCAAATTCCCGTAGAATATTCCTATCTTTCTATCCTTATTTAATTTTTTTATGAAAAGATACATCAACATCAGCTTTGTTTTAATGCTACTTGCAAGTTTCACCATTGCTTGTGCACAACAAAAAGACCCCAAAACAACACCTATATTTAAAGATGGAGAAGCACAAATAGTCCCTGCTTTTGAAGATCCAGATAGTTGGATTCGTCACGATCTATGGGTTGAAACCGATTTTAACACAGACGGCGATGACAAAATGGATCGCATGCACGTATCCGTGACACGACCTCAACAAACTGACACCGAAGGATTAAAATTACCTATCGTATACGTAAGTAGTCCTTATTTTGCGGGAGTTGCTGCAGATACTCCAAATTGGGATGTACAGCATGAACTTGGCGAAACGGCAGAAGAACGTTTACATCCAGAAGCAAAACGCACAGGAGAGCGCCCTATCATTTCTAATTCTCATATCAAAACATGGGTTCCTAGAGGTTATATTGTGGTACACTCATCATCACCGGGTACAGGACTTTCTCAGGGAGCTCCTACCGTAGGTGGTCCTAATGAATCTCTAGCTCCAAAAGCTGTCATCGAATGGCTTACTGGAAAAAGAAAAGGATACACCTCTATAGATGGTACTGAAACTGTAGATGCCTCTTGGTCTACAGGAAAAGTAGGAATGACAGGAACCTCCTATAATGGGACATTACCACTCGCAGCTGCGACTACAGGGGTAGAAGGGCTGGAAGCTATTATTCCTATTGCTCCTAACACTTCGTATTATCACTACTACCGTTCTAATGGTTTGGTACGTTCTCCAGGAGGATATTTGGGAGAAGACATTGATGTATTGTATGATTTTATACATAGTGGAGAAGAGTCAAAACGTCCTTACAATAATAAAACGGTACGTGATACGGAGATGATGAATGGTATGGATCGTATTACAGGAGATTACAACGACTTTTGGGCAGGTAGAGATTATCTACATCAAATGCAACCTATGAAAGCTGCTTTATTGATGTCACACGGATTTAATGACTGGAATGTGATGCCAGAACATAGCTATCGTATTTATGCGCAAGCAAAAGCGCAAGGAATCCCATCGCAAATTTTCTATCACCAAAACGGACATGGAGGACCGCCTCCTATGAAAATGCGTAACCGTTGGTTTACAAGATATTTACACGGCATAGAAAATGGTGTAGAGAATGATGCACGTTCTTGGATTGTTCGTGAAGATGATAAAAGAGACAACCCTACAGCCTATCCTGAATATCCAAATCCAGAAGCATCACCTGTTACTTTATATCCAGGAACTGGAGGTGCAAAAAAAGGGCTTTTAAGCACTTCTCAAAACGCAAAATCAACACCAGAATTCTTTACAGATGATTATACCATAAAAGGGGCTGATCATGCCAAAGCAACTGACTCTAAAAATCGTTTACTATATGTCACTCCAGAACTTACAGAAGATGTACATATTTCAGGAATCCCTAAAGTAACGATCAGTATTGCTAGTAATAAACCTGCGGCAAACCTTTCTGTTTGGTTGGTGTCCTTACCTTGGAAAGAAGGAGATGACGTAAAAATCACAGATAATATCATTACGCGCGGATGGGCAGATCCTCAAAATCATAGTTCAATACGTAAGGGTGAACCGCTCATTGCCAAAACATTTTACGATGTTACTTTTGACCTCATGCCAGATGATCAAATCATTCCGAAGGGACAACAGATTGGTCTCATGGTTTTCTCTAGTGACAATGAGTTTACATTACACCCAAAACCAGGTACAGAATTGACCTTAGATCTTAAAGCAACAACACTTTCACTCCCTGTTGTGGGTGGTGAGAACGCTTTCGCGAAAGCAATAAAATAAATATTCCAATTCGCATATTAGAAAAAGGCACTCCAAAAGAGTGCCTTTTTTTGTATCCCTACTCCTCCAACTGTAACATTTGTATACAAATAGAATCTTTGATTGTATACATAATCCATCAACTATGAAATCAGCACTACATATTGTATTGTTTTTTATGCTATTACAAACAACGTATAGTCAGACTTCCCTACAAGATTTACAGCTCAAAAATGGAAAGTATACCGTTGGTTTTACACATTATACAGCTACAGATAGTACCCGTACCTATATTTCAAAATCTGATATTAATGCTAATGCAAACTTCCGCCCTATTCCTATAAGTATTTGGTATCCGTCAACTACAGAAACTAAAAACAGGCAGCCACTATCTGTTTTAAATTATATGGAAGTTTTAAAAGAAGAAGAAGAATGGGAAGATTTACCTAACTACTTTCTTTTAGACTGGTTTTACTATAAAAACACGCCAGAGAATCAAAAGCATCTCAAAGAAACAACAACTGCATTTAAAGATGTACCACATGCAAAAGGTATTTTTCCAGTGATTTTATATGCACCTGGTTTTGAATATTCATCAATAGAAAATTTTGCATTATGTGAATTATTAGCAAGTCATGGATATATTGTGATTGCAAGCCCTAGCCGTGGGACGACTTCAAAACGTTTCAAAAAACCAGAGCGTGCTATAGAAACACAAGCGAGAGATTTAGAGTTTCTAATCAAAGAGATTGCTAGTTTTCCGTCAGCAGATATGAATAGTGTAGGTACGATGGGGTTTAGTTTTGGGGGGATTTCTAATGTACTCCTACAAATGCGCAATACCTCTATAAAAGCAAACATGAGTCTTGATGGCACCATACGCTATAACCTTAATCTCTTAAAGTCAACGCCTTTTTATGATATCAAAAAAGCAACCATTCCTTTTATGCATTTAGCACAAAAAGAGATTCCTGCGGCTATTATGAAAGCACAAAACATCCCTGACTCTTTGAATACTCATTTCACTTTTTATGATGCATTGACAGAGAGTGATGCATATAAAATACGATTACATCATCTATCACATTCGTATTTTAGTACGCTGGGAGTGCTGTTTGAAGAGCGAGATCCAAAACAAGATAAAAGTGATCAACAAATTATGGCTTCGTATCAACTTGCAACTATGTATAGTCTCCATTTTATGAATGCCTATCTTAAAAATGATCAAAGCTCTTTAGCCTTTATCACAAATACACCACAGGAAAATAATATTCCAAAACAACTCATTACAATAGATTCAAAAAAGGCAAGTAAAAAACCTACTGACTTCTATGCTTTTCTACATCGAGCCAAACAACAAGCGTATAGTAATCTTTATGAGCTTTATACTCAAATGAAAAAAGAACATCCTTCATTGTTGATTCCAGAAGGAGTTCTTAATACGCTGGGATTACAACTTATTTTCAATCCATCAAAAGCCACAGAAGGGATTGCTATTTATGAATTTGCGATAACACTATATCCTGAGTCAGCTAATCTACATGATAGCCTTGCAGAAGGTTATGTATATCTAGGCAACCATAAAAAGGCAATTGCTAATTTTAAAAAAATATTAGTATTAGATCCTACAAATCAAAATGCAATTACAAGACTTAAACAATTAGAGAAATAGAATTTTATGGTAATTAACAAGATTTTACCGCAGCATTAACACTCTCTTTTGACAAGCTACTGCTATATTGTGATCAACTAACTAATATAGATCATCATGAATACGCTAGTAACAGATTACAGTCGTCGTGACTTTTTGAAAAAATCGTCCTTTGCAGCTGCAGGAACCTTAAGTTTTATTTCAATGCCTCTTATGGGCGCATCTTGCTCCCCTGTACAAGACGATCTAAATATTGTAGGACCCAAAGCTGGATTTGCTCCACAAATAGGAACGCTTGTCTCTATGATGGATTGGATGCGAAGTGTCGTAGAGGGACAAGTACGTGGTCTTGAACAAGAACAACTCGACTTTTTAATAGACGATAAGGCAAACTCTATAGGTGCCATGCTTTTACATCTTGCAGCCACAGAACGTTATTATCAAATACATACGTTTGAAGGAAAAAATTGGGGAGATTGGTCTCGTGAAGATCGAAGACGTTGGAATGTGGCTTCTGGTTTGGGAGATAGAGCTCGTATGATGATAAAAGGAAATGATATTTCTTACTACCTAGATGCACTTAATGAAGTACGATCACATACGTTAGAAGAGTTAAAAAAGCGTGATGATGATTGGTTACTCAAAGTAGATAATAACTGGTCATGGGGGCCTACCAATGCATATTGCAAATGGTTTCATGTTGTAGAACATGAATCAAATCATAATGGTCAAGTAAAGTTTATAAAAGCGAGGATGCCTTCTTAGTTCATTGTATTATGACGATCCTAAGTATCTGAAAAATAATAAAGCATAGGTTTGAGTTTTTCAATTAATTTCTAGTTATACCACTTAGAATGCAAAATCAGATAAAAGAATTTGAATTATGGTGTGTTCAGATGAAATAGAAAATCAAAGCATAGCCTTAGATACGGTTTTATTTTATATTGAAATTTGAATGTAACAGAAACAAATTATTCATCTTATTTTATGTTTTAATTGGTATTATTGTTAGAAAATTAAGAAGCTATGTCTCAAGTTCGTTTATGTATTTTTTTACTATTCACTTCATCTTGCCTATTTGCGCAATCTATCACGCCCAAAGAGGTTATGGGAACTTGGAAAGTAACAAACGTGTCTTTGAATAAAAATACAGATGCAGTACCCCAAAAAGCACAAGAATTAAAAGACATATTTACAGAAGCTACTTTTATTTTTAAAGGAAATGGCGTCTTTGAACTAGAGCTACAAAACACATCAAGCGAATTAGGATTCATTTTTAAGGAATTAACAGACACCAATTGGATTCTCAAAGAAAATGAAATTCAAATAGGGTACGATTCCGATTTATATAGCTATATGCGAATTCAAGTCGATAAGGGAACCAAAACACTATTTAGACTTCCAATGATTCAGTTAGAAGTCACAAAAACAGAAGATGCAAAACCTAAAAAGTTTAAGAAACTAAAAAGTAAGTATCCAAAAGCACGTGTAATTAATCAATTAAAAACACCTGTTTTTAAAACAAAAGAATTCAGTGAGGATGCTATTGTCCCTTATGGTATTGTAGATACACCACCATTAATTGGAAATTGTAAAGTTACAAATGACTCAAAAGAAATGAGAGATTGCACTTCTATGAATGTCTCTCGCTTTGTCAATAGAAAATTTAATACTGAAATTGTGGGAACTATGAATTTTAGCGGAACATCTGTGATCAGAATTAAATTTATTATTGATACAGATGGTAGTGTATATAATATTGAAGCAACCTCTTCACAACCAGAGTTTGCAGAAGAAGGAAAAAGAGTCGTTGGGCTACTTCCATCATTTACACCCGCAAAACACCAAGGTAAAGCGGTAGCAGTTGCCTATACATTACCTATCACATTTAAAGTTGCAAATTAAATTTATGACTCCTGAAGACATTGTTCAAAAACAACTAGACGCATACAACAGCAGAGACATAGACACCTTTGTAGCGATGCATGCCCCAAATGCTGAGTTGTATTCTTTCTCAGAAACAACACCTTTTGTAAAAGGGCAAAAACAAATAAGAGCTACGTATAATGAAATATTTGAAACCTCTCCTAGCCTATTTTCAAAATTGATTCATCGCATTGTATTAGGTAATAAAGTCATAGATCATGAAGAGATTACAGGACGTAAAGGAGTTGACGTTTTGGAATTTATCGCTATTTATGAAGTCGATGAAATGACAATCACAAAAGCACATTTTATACGTAAATAAGTTTTAATGATATTTCTCAAATACCTTTAACGCCTCATTATAGCTACTTTCAAAAGACATGGCATTGATATTATCATTGGCTTTTACAGAAGCAAAATAAGAGATCAATTTTTCTGTAGGCATATTTCCTGTCAGTTCGTCTTTTGCCATAGGACACCCTCCAAAACCTTGTATTGCTCCGTCAAAACGATGACATCCTGCCTTATAAGCAGCATCTACTTTTTCATGCCACGTGGTGGGTGTTGTATGCAAATGAGCCCCAAACTCTATGTCTGGATATCTAGGAATCAGATTCGAAAATAAGTAGTTAATATTTTCAGGATTAGACGTACCCACCGTATCAGATAATGATAGGATTTTAACGCCCATGGCACTTAACTTCTCTGTCCACTCCCCTACAATATCCACATTCCAAGGATCACCATACGGGTTTCCAAATCCCATAGAAATATACACCACAACTTGCTTATCATTACTATGCGCAAGGTCTAAGATCTCTTTAAGGACTTCTACAGACTGTGCAATTGTTTTATGCGTATTACGCATCTGGAACTTTTCAGATATCGAAACTGGATACCCCAAATAATCAACCATTTCATGCGTAACCGCATCGGTAGCGCCACGTACATTCGCGACAATAGAAAGGAGTTTACTATCTGTTTTAGAAAGATCTAAACGATGTAATACTTCGGCAGAGTCTTTCATCTGCGGGATGGCCTTTGGAGACACAAAACTCCCTACATCTATGGTATCAAAACCACAACGCAATAAGGACTGGATGTATTGAACTTTAGCATCCGTAGGAATCCAATCTTTAATTCCTTGCATGGCGTCACGAGGACATTCTATGATCTTTACCTTTGTATTCACTCTGTAAAAATAGGGCTAATTCCGCTTTCGCGAAAGCTAAATTAAAATGAAAACCGCAATGCCAATAAAAACAATAATCTGTACCCACTTTAGAACAATGCCTATCTGATTGCTTTTTTTAAGGTACTCAGAAATACTTCCAGCCAAAACAGCGATTCCTCCAAAAATAACAAGCGATTCCATCATAAATAAGATGCCCAAGACATAAAATTGAATAACTGTATTCCCTTCGGGGTCCCATAAAAATCCAGGGAAAAATGCTAGAAAAAAGATAGTAACTTTTGGGTTTAAGATATTCATCAGTACCCCTTGCTTAAATAGACTCCAATGACTTTTACTAGGAGCACCAGCTGTCAGAGATACTTTGGCATCACTTTTAAAGACCTTATATGCGAGATATAAAAGATATATAGCACCTAATAG
>CAKZKZ010000223.1 GCA_937124495.1 uncultured Dokdonia sp.
CTAAACTAAAGTCTCTCAAAACCAGTATTTTAAAAATACTCACAACTACCTGTTTATCAAATAATTAAAACACTGTTTTCCTGAAAACAGACACCTGCATTCCTGAAAACGAGTTAACACACGCTAAAAGACACCCTTTTTTCGAGTGATCACTTGTAGTTTAGTAGTGTCATTAATCGTAAAAATTATAACAATGAAAACAATTAGTAAAAAAAACACATTAAGTTTTGAAAAATTTCAAATAGCTAAGCTAAATAACCTACATAATATTATAGGGGGAAGAGCTAATAATCTTAATAACACAAATGAAGAAGAAGAAGAAACCCCTTCAACAACTACCGACACTTGGACAACAATGGACCCTACTCCAATAGGGGGGTAATCTATTAGAACAGTGAAACTTTGATAGCATATAAAAATCAAGGGGAGAGCTTATAAAAAACACTCCCCTTAAAATTAACTTTATGAAGCATCTATACCTATATATAATTATACTGAATACAATAATATCTGTATCTGTCAATGCACAAAATAGGAATATGTTATCACCACAAACTGTTACAGATCAATATCACAATCAAGAAATCGAAGACCCTTACAGATACATTGAAAACTTATCTAATCCTGAAGTAAAAAAATGGATTAAATCCCAAAACAAAACAGCTCAATCTTTTTTAAATACTATTGAGAAAAAACAATTCCTTATTAATAAGCAAATAGAACTTGACACAAAAAATGAATTTGTAATATCAAAGCTTAAAGTCACTCATAATGAATACCATTTTTATTTAAAAAGATTTCCTTATGAGAATGTAGCTAAATTATATTATAGAACTTCTTTTGAAGGGGAAGAACATCTATTATATGATCCTATTTCATTTAACACGCCTGAAAATAAAAACTTTATAATTAATTATTTTCAACCAGATTGGGCAAATTCAAAAATTGCTATCAGTCTCACAGAAAAGGGAAAAGAAATTTCTCAAATAATTATTCTAGACATACATTCTGGACAAACATACAAGGAAATACTTCATGAAACATGGCCTTCTAATACTAAGGGAGTAGAATGGTTACCTGATAACTCTGGTTTTATTTATGTACACTATCCAGATGCAAGTGATCCTTCTAAAAACTTTCTATTAAATAGTACTTCTCTACTACATCAGATTGGAGAAAATCAACATCAAGATGTTGCTATATTTTCTAAAGCATTTTGCCCGAATCTTAATCTTAAAGAAGAAGATCTTCCTATCACTACTATCGAAAATCAATCTAGCAACTATATAACAGGTGCTGCTGCAGGTGTAGATTCTTACTATGACACGTATTATTTAGCGATCAACAATATAGGATCTACTCGTTGGAATCCTCTATTCTCAAAACAAGAATTAATCAAAGATTATACGATTATAGGAGATTCTATTGTATTCAAAACATCTTATAATGCCCCCAATTTTAAAATAGGAATCACATCTATTAAAAACCCAAATTTCAAAACAGCCAGAATACTTGTCCAAGAAAGCAAGGACCATGTAATTACAGATTTTGCAATAACATCAGAAGGCTTATACTATGTAACAAGTAAGAATAGTGTACAAGCAAAATTATTCAAACATACACCTCAACTAGATCAGGGAATTAAACTTCCAAAAACATATGGGACTATAGAGCTCTCATCTTACGGACAATCATATCCAAAATTACGGATTACAGCAAAAGGATGGACGACAAACAGTGAGCGATATGAATATGTAAACAATACACTTAGTCCTAAAAACATACATAATACATCAAGTTCAAATGTATTAGATAGTATTGTTATTGAAGAAATAGAAGTTGAGGGACACGATGGTCAAAAAATACCCCTATCAATATTCTATCACAAGGATATGGTCAAAAACGGGAAAAACCAAGTACTCATGGATGGGTATGGAGCCTATGGAATGTCTATGAAGCCTGCTATGCGTATTCACAGAACCTTATGGATTTTAGAAGGTGGTGTCTATGCAGTTGCTCATGTAAGAGGTGGTGGAGAGAAGGGAGATGACTGGCATAAAGGAGGCTTTAAGAAATCAAAAGCCAATACTTGGAAAGATTTTATTTCTTGTGCAGAACATCTTATTTCAAACCAATATACATCTCCAAAAAAATTGGCTATCTTAAGTGGGAGTGCCGGTGGCATATTAATAGGCCGTGCCATTACTGAACGACCAGATCTGTTTGCTGCTGCTATCATTGAATTTGGATCTTTAAATATGTTACGTTCTGAAATGCGTAATAATGGCGCCAATAACATTAAAGAATTTGGCTCTATAAAAAACCCCGAAGAGTTCAAAGCGTTATTAGAAATGGATGCGTATCATCATATTCAAAAAGATGAAAAATACCCAGCTCTTTTACTAACAGCTGGACTCAATGACCCTAGAGTTCCTGCTTGGTTCTCTGCAAAATTCATGGCAAAATTACAGGCGTATGATGCCTCTAACAATCCAAAATTATTGCTCGTAGACTCAGATTCTGGGCATGGAATAGACGATACAAAAACAAAGATTTTTGAACGTTATGCTAACATCATTGCCTTTGCTTTTAAACAAACTGGGCATCCTGAGTATCAATTCTAATTTCAAAAAAAGTATGCTCCTGCCTTCTGGCAAGGTAGGCTCGCAAAAACACAACACCTATATTCATTTTATTCTCAAACACACATATTACTACACCTATAAACAACAAGTCTACAAGGCAAACAATCGTCTGCAGATGACTTTTATCATCTTTTAAAAAAAATAGCGCTCGTACTTTTGTCATATAAACATCTTAAACGATTCGTATGAAAACAATTATAGTACCTATAGATTTTTCTGTATACTCTGAAAATGCGCTAAAAGTGGCAGCACAACTCGCTAAAAAAGAAAATGCAACGATTGTAGCTGTACATATGATGGGATTAAGCGATGCAAATCTCACTAAAGAACACAATAGCATGGAAGGCATGTTCTTTATAAAACTTACACAAAAACGTTTTGAAGAGTTCTTAGACAAAGACTATTTAGAAGGCATTACGGTACAACAAGCCGTTAAAAATTATAAAATATTTAGTGAGTTGGATGAGGTCGCAAAAGAGCATCATGCAGATCTTATTGTTATGGGATCACACGGTAGTAGCGGTATTCAAGAGGTTTTTGTAGGTTCTAATACAGAAAAAGTAGTGAGAACGGCAAGTGTTCCTGTACTCGTTATAAAAAACGAACATGATTTCACAAGTACAAAAGCCGTATTTGCAAGTGATTACAAACTAGAAAGTCTTGATGTTTTCAAAAAGGCTATACAGCTCTTTAAAAAGTTAGAAATAGAGACAAAACTTGTATATATCAACCTACCGGGAGAAAATTATAAAAGTACAAAGCAAATAGAACAACAAATCGTAGATTTTCTAGTACATCTTGATAAAACATATAACATTATACCAGAAGACATTACCATCTATGCAGATTATTCTGTAGAGCAAGGTATTTTCAATTATGCAAATAAAGTAAAAGCAGGAATCATCGGTATCCCTACACACGGTCGTAGAGGTTTAGCGCATTTCTTTTCAGGAAGTATAAGTGAAGACATTGTCAATCATTCTGAACTCCCTGTAATTACATTTAAGATGTAAGTATACGCTTTCACGTAAGTGAAGTTTATACTGAGTCTGCGAAGTACCATAGCATACCCAACTTATAAGCCTTCTACCGTTTGGTAGAAGGCTTTACCTTTTTCTAGGCTTTACAAATTATAAATACCAATATCTCTTCACCTAATTTCTAAAGATGACTTTTATCATCTTTTAAGAAAGTAGTTTTCTTCAATTTTGTCCTAGGTATCATAAGACTTCTTCAAAGAGTCTGAGCAAATTAAATAGATATGGAAAGTTGTTTCCACTGTGGTGATTTTTGTAACACCACAATCATCTCACATGATGACAAATCATTTTGTTGTCAGGGTTGTAAAACCGTTTTTGACATTCTCCATGAGAATGATCTTTCCTATTATTATGATTTAGAACACACACCAGGAACGACACCAAGCCGCATAGAAGGCAAGTTTGACTTTTTAGATAATGAACAGATTGTCTCTAAACTTCTTGAGTTTGATGAACAAGACATTCAAATTGTCACATTACTCATTCCTTCGATACATTGTAGTTCATGTATTTGGGTGCTAGAGAATTTAAATAAGATCAATACAGGTGTAAAAACAGCACAAGTCAATTTCTCCAAAAAAACCGTAAATATCACCTTTTCTCCTGAGGTGATCACCCTTAAAAGCCTAGTGACACTTCTTTCTAGAATAGGATATGAACCCTATATATCACTAGAAGACGCTTCAGAAAAAAAATCAACTGTAGACAGAACACTACTTTACAAACTAGGCGTTGCTGGTTTTGCATTTGGAAATATCATGTTTCTATCGTTTCCTGAATACTTTGAAGTAAGTGAGTTTTGGTTAGAACGGTACAAGTATGTATTCAGATGGTTAATATTTGTGTTTGCGATACCAGTTGCCTTTTATTCTGGTCTTGATTATTTTATAGCAGCTTACAAAGGGCTTCGTTCTAAAATCTTAAATATAGATGTCCCTATCGCCATAGGAATCTCTGTATTATTTATTCGTTCTACAATAGAGATCGCAACAGACTCAGGTACTGGTTTTTTTGATAGCATGGCTGGATTGGTCTTCTTTTTATTATTAGGGAAATTCTTTCAGCAAAAAACGTATGCATTTCTTTCTTTTGAACGTGATTACAAATCTTACTTTCCTATTGCAGTCACACGATTGATTAAAAACTCAGAGAACATTAATACCACTGAAGCTGATACTAATCCCTCTGAAATTGATGCAGATTCCGCTTTCGCGAAAGCAAAAAAAGAAGAACAAGCACAGGTATATGATCTCAAAAAAAAAGATCGCATCCTGATCAGAAATAATGAATTATTACCTGTAGATGCCATTCTCATCAAAGGGCATGCGCTCATAGATTACAGTTTTGTTACCGGCGAAGCTGTACCTGTCACAAAACAATCGGGAGACTATTTATATGCAGGCGGACGTCAACAGGCGGGACCTATAGAAGTAGAAGTTTTAAAACCCGTAGAACAAAGTTATTTGACCCAATTATGGTCTAATGAAGTATTCTCAAAAAATAAGCAAAGTATATTTGAATCCCTCACAGACCGTATTAGCAAACGATTTACAATCACTCTTTTGAGCATTGCACTTGTTGCCACAGTTGTATGGTTATGTATAGATGCTTCTACCGCACTAAATGTATTTACAGCCGTACTCATTGTTGCATGCCCCTGTGCTATTGCTTTAGCTGCTCCTTTTACATTAGGAAACTTAGTTCGCATTTTTGGACGACATAAATTATATATAAGAGATAGTTCGGTGATTGAACAACTGGCACATATTGATACCGTTGTTTTTGACAAAACAGGAACTCTCACGACAAGTTCAAAAAATACGATCACCTATGAAGGTATTGCGTTAACACAAGAAGAAGCTTCCTTATTAACAAGTACTATTAGAGCATCTAACCACCCATTAAGTCGGTCTCTGTATAGTATTTTAGATAAGAATAATATTCAAACATTAGACGATTTTAAAGAAGAAATAGGACATGGAATTTCTGGTATTATTAATAATCACACCATAAAAATAGGTTCTTATGGTTTTGTAAACACATCTCATAATAAAAACCCTCAAACCTATCATAAAACAACTGTACACATAAGTTCTGACAATGA
This sequence comes from uncultured Dokdonia sp., assembly GCA_937124495.1. GTDB lineage: Bacteria > Bacteroidota > Bacteroidia > Flavobacteriales > Flavobacteriaceae > Dokdonia. Next base: position 5,790 of record CAKZKZ010000223.1, read on the forward strand.
GTACAAAGGATGTTATGTCTTTTATAATGAGTATCGCAATGGTGTAAAAGAAGTTTTTGATCAATTAAAAACAACAATGAGAATTGTTATTCTCTCTGGAGATAATGATGGAGAAAAAGCCTATTTAAAAAAGCTGCTTCCTAAAAATGCGACGGTACTTTTTAATCAAAAACCAGAAGACAAGTTACAGTATATCAAATACCAACAAAATGCAGGAAAACGTGTATTAATGATAGGTGATGGACTCAATGATGCAGGAGCTTTGGCTCAAAGTGATGTAGGAATCTCTATCTCAGAAAATGTAAACATATTCTCTCCAGCCTGTGATGGGATTTTGGATGCATCTAGGTTTAAGGATATTCCGCGATTCTTATCGCTTTCAAAACAGGGAATTCAAGTAATAAAATACGCTTTTATATTCTCGATTTTCTATAACATAATAGGTTTAGGCTTTGCGATTACTGGGAATTTAGCACCCGTTGTGGCGGCTATTTTAATGCCATTAAGCTCCATAAGCATTGTCGTCTTTACCACCGTAGCTACGCATATAATAGGTAGAAAACTTAGTAAAATAAATGTAGGGTACGCTTTCGCGAAAGCGCACTCAAAATATATTTCTAAAAGCTGACAAATGTCATCTTTTTTAAGAAGCATCAACCCTAGTTTTACATCATAATTCAGGTAGGTATGAGTATTATTTATATGCTTTTGGCAATCAGTGTCGTTGTTGCACTCGTCTTTTTTGTGGCATTTATTGTCTCTGTAAAAAAAGGACAGTATGATGACACCTATACACCTTCTGTACGGATGCTTTTTGAAGATGAAATCATCAAAGAGAAAACCGATCTACCGCATAAGAAAACAATAACAAAACCAATCAAATTAAAAGATCAACCTAAGTAACTATGGAAGTACAACAGTTTTATTACGATAATAAGATCGTACGCAAATTCATTGTCGCAACCCTATTTTGGGGAGTCATAGGGATGAGTGTAGGATTGCTCCTCGCCTTTATGTTTTTATTCCCAAACCTCACAGACGGCATCTCTTGGCTGAGTTTTGGACGTTTACGCCCATTACATACCAACGCTGTTATTTTTGCCTTTGTAGGAAATGCCATTTTTGCAGGTGTCTACTACTCTACTCAGCGATTATTGAAAGCACGTATGTGGAAAGATTGGTTAAGTAATCTTAATTTTTGGGGATGGCAAGCCATTATTGTAGGCGCAGCGATTACACTTCCATTAGGATTTACAACCTCAAAAGAATATGCAGAATTAGAATGGCCTTTTGATATTGCGATTGCATTGATATGGGTTGCTTTTGGAGCCAACTTAATAGGAACGATTCTTAAGCGTCGTCAACGTCACTTATATGTTGCTATTTGGTTTTACTTAGGCACTTTTGTTACGGTTGCCGTATTACATATTGTAAACAGTATGGCGGTTCCTGTAAGTGCTTTAAAAAGTTACTCTATGTATGCTGGAGTACAAGATGCATTGGTACAATGGTGGTATGGGCATAATGCAGTTGCATTTTTCTTAACCACGCCTTTTTTAGGACTGATGTATTACTTTGTCCCTAAGGCGGCTAACAGGCCCGTGTATTCTTATAGACTTTCTATTGTGCACTTCTGGTCACTGATCTTTATTTATATCTGGGCAGGACCGCATCACTTATTATACTCTGCATTACCAGACTGGGCTCAAAACTTAGGTGTTGCCTTTTCTATAATGTTAATAGCACCTTCATGGGGTGGGATGATTAATGGCTTACTCACCCTGCGTGGTGCTTGGGATAAAGTACGTACAGACCCAGTGCTTAAATTTATGGTAGTCGCTATTACAGGATACGGTATGGCCACCTTCGAAGGGCCTATGCTCTCTCTTAAAAATGTAAATGCCATTGCACATTTTAGTGATTGGGTGATTGCACACGTACACGTAGGCGCTTTAGCGTGGAATGGCTTCTTAACCTTTGGGATGATCTATTGGTTAATTCCTAAGTTATTCAAAACCAGGCTTTGGTCTACTAAACTCGCCAATGCTCATTTCTGGATAGGAACTTTAGGTATTATCTTATATGCATTACCGATGTACGTCGCTGGATTTGTACAAGCTTCTATGTGGAAACAGTTCAATCCAGATGGAACATTAACCTACGGTAACTTCTTAGAAACAGTAAGTGAAATCATTCCAATGTATTGGATGCGCGCTATAGGAGGGACTATGTTTATTGTAGGAGCACTTATAGGAATCTATAATATTATTATGACAGCACGTGCAGGAAGTAAAGTAACTGATGAACTTGCCGAAGCTGCTCCACTTCAAAGAGTCACAAAAAAACGTACTTCAAAGGAAGGATATCATACTTGGTTAGAAAGACGTCCTGTGAAGTTAACCATCTTTGCAACCATTGCAATTCTTATAGGAGGTATGGTACAGATTATCCCATCACTGATGGTAGATGATTATGTGCCTATCATCTCAAGTGTAAAACCGTATACCCCTCTCGAACTAGAAGGACGTGATATTTACATACGAGAGAGTTGTGTCTCTTGTCACTCTCAAATGATTCGACCTTTTAGAAGTGAAGTTGAGCGTTATGGAGAATACTCCAAGGCAGGAGAATATGTATACGATCATCCATTCTTATGGGGAAGTAAACGTACAGGTCCCGATCTTATGCGTATTGGCGGAAAGTATAGTGACAACTGGCATCTCAATCACTTTTATGATCCGCAAAGTACCTCATCAGGATCTATTATGCCATCCTATAAATGGCTCATTAAAAACAAACTTGATAAAGGAAGTACGCAAGATAAAATGGAAGTGATGCATTCTCAAGGAGTTCCTAACACCAAAGAAGATATAGAACGTGCGTATGAATGGATGGATGAACAAGGGGCTCAGATAGAAAAGAATCTTTACAATGACCCTGATTTTGCAAAGACCTATGAAGCAGATAAAAAATATGCATTAGACAATGCCGAAGAATTTATAGAAATGAG
>CAKZKZ010000224.1 GCA_937124495.1 uncultured Dokdonia sp.
CCATTTTCTAGTCCAGTTTCAACAACAAAAAGTGTTGAATCAAATGTATTAAAAACGAATTCTAATAATTTCCTTGCTATTCCACGTCTAAAAAACTTAGGATTGACCACTAGGCTATTTATATCTGTATAGTTATTATTATGTTCAATTTCAATAACTCCTGCTAATTCTTTGTTTTCAATATACCCGAAGAAGATAGTATCACTTTTAAGATAACTTTCTAGAGGTCTTTTAAGGGGAGGGAAATCTATTGCATTTAATAACTTGGCTTCAACAGCATACGATAATTGAAAAACCGAATGTATTTGGTTAGAGACTTCTACTTTCTTGTTTTGAAGTTTTTTAATCATTGGTAATGAATTATTAATTCCTGAGTTTTGTTTTTATGAAGCATAACACCGAGTATTATTCGTCACAATTGTTATGCAACTAATTTAGCAAAAGGAAATCGAACCCTAAGGAAATTTCTAGGATTCTCGGGGTAAGACAACCTCAAGTAATTAAATATATCTGATGTTATATATCATTTGAATTTATGTGATTTTTTCAATTGAATACGCTATCCCGACGTATTTTTTCATGCCTTAAAATAGTTGTTACGAGTTAATTAAAAAAAATATTGATAACATGTTGCAACGCAACGTATAAAAATCAGTCATTGAAATCATAATCACTAATTTTTAATAATGAAAAAAATAATTTTGCTAATTTTTGTGTCAATTACGATTCTTGGATGTACATCAGTACCAAAAGCGACAGAACTGAAAGAAGTAGGTTCCAGAGGTAGGTATACTACTCAGGAACCATTTGCAACGTTTGACCCTAACCATACATCTGTTGAGATTTGGATTCCAGATGAAGGGAAGAAGGCTCCCATTGTAATATATGCTCATGGAGGTGCAGGTTATCGCGAGGATGATCGTGCACGTATAGAGATGTTGAGACAGAACGGGTTTGCAACTATATCTTTTGATGCATACGAGATGAATGGATTAGATTGGAATTTTGTTACACGAAGAGTTACAAACACAGGGAAGCAGAATCTCATCTGGGAAGTTTTTAAAGGAGCTGTAGCGTATGCTGTGAAGGATGACCGTTGGGATCATCAAAACATCTTCTTTTATGGAGCTTCAAATGGCGGCCGAACCGTTTTATATGCAGGAAGTGAACTCGTAAATAATCATGTAAGAGGTATCATTTCTGAAGCTCCTGCAGCTACAGGGTACACACTTGGAGATTTTTATATTCCCACCATTGTTCTTTATGGCAAAATGGATAATTGGGCTGGAAAATCCGAAACAGATTATGTATGGAATAGGACGTATCCGTCATCACCAATATCAATAGAGGATTGGCTCACATCTCAACAGAAAAAAGGATCTCCTGTAAAATTTGTTTTTTACGAAAATGCAGGCCATTTGTTATTTGAAGGACCATTAAAAGAAGTTACTGTAAAGAGAGGGAATACTATTGCATTTACTGCGTATCAAGGAGCAGATGATATAGCACTTAAACAATATAAACAAGATGTAATTTCATTCATAAAAAGCAACTTAGTTTTTGAAGAATAATGTATCCAAAGAACTTAATGATGTATAGCTGTTCATATATAAAACGTAGCGCGTAAAAAGAAGTTAGCTTTTCGCGCTATGTTTTATATACATTGTTGTAAAATGGAATTACTTATTCAATGGAAATGTAACTCCGACGGCAAATGCACCGGCGAGTTGTTCAACTGATGGCTGAAGATAATAGGCAAATCCTAAGTCAACATTGTTATTTCGTCCTAATTCTAACCCAAAAGAAAAGGGGATATGATAAATGAGTCCACTTTTATCGATAGCATTAAAAGCTGTCAGTGTTTCAAATTTTCCGATTGACGTTCCTATTCCGAGCTCAATATAGGGCGCTACCCAAGGTATAGGTGCTCTAGCTCTTACTTTTCCACCTAATAAAAAAGCTTTTGTTTCACCTTTTTCATTCGTTGGATTGTCATTTAGGTCTTTTCCATTTGAGCTTGTCAAAACAAAACCTGCGTACGGTCTAAATTCAATCCAAGAAGTAACTTTCAGTACAAGTTCTCCTTGTGCAAAAAATCCACCATCTACAATGTCATCGACACTATTGTATGGTACACTAACTCCATATCCAACTTGTGCATTTATTGATTTTTCTTTTATAAATTGTGCTTCAGCTAATGTTGAAGTCAGAATGAATACGAATACTACTAGTGTTTTTTTTATCATGTATTACTATGTTTATATATGTGTTTCATAACAATAGGAAATGTTACCCTTAGTTATCGACTTTTTTTATTGGCACCACCAAAGGGTTTAATACCCTTAGGTTTGCCTCGAAATTAAAATTCAGTTTCGTATAAATGCCTCGTGGACTTGCCCCGAGGTAGTTTACTCTAAAAGCAAAAAAGAACATTTCGCTTTCGCGAAATATCCTATTTGATATTGTTTACAAATAAAGCACAAACCTTTTAGTTTATCACTAATTTGCTATGTTTTTATGTGTGTTTTTGCGTGCAGATTTTATATTGATTGAAGCTTTAGTATAAACCGTTCTATTTGTCTTCTATGCCTTAAAATATGTACAATAGCATGTTCAAATAATTGCTCTACATCATAATACTGCCCCCACTTTACTAAAATCTTTTTTTTCGGATCTCGTTCTTCAAAATTTATATTAGGGAACTCTTGAAACAATGCTTCATTGTATCTGAACATGTTACTCAATTCAATGTTGTATTGCTCAGCAGTATCAAATGTTTTACGTTCCACAAAATCGATTTGCTCACCTAGTGAATTTCTGATTTCAATGACATAACAATATCCTGCTCTTATCACATGGGTGAGAATGGTTTGTATTGATTTACAATCAGCATCTTTAGTTTCGCTATCTACAATAGTGATTAAATCTTCATGAGTCAAATCACTTATAACACTTTGAAGTTCAATTAGTGCCTTTTCATATTCATCTAATATGGCTCCAATAGCTCCATTATTTCGATATTTTTTCATTGTTTTTTGTTTGTTTGCAGTGGTAGGTATAAGAGTAATTCCCGATTACATATAATTCTCTTGTCAAGTTGCAAGAAAGTTAGATCGAATTATAATACTTTATTTAACTACCGTTTTATTTGCCTTTTTGTTTGATTAAATACTCTTTTTCTTCCAAAAGTAATAATGCTGTTACCATTTGTTTGGAACCATTTTCGGTTGTATTTACGTTAAAACTTGTTTCATATTGATGAATAAAATCTCCTGTGTTTAAATCATAAAATCTAAAAATAGCATTTCCGAAAGTCATTCCTGCTGATTGTTTAATATTGAATTCGATAGGAAATAAAAGTAAATCGGCATTCTGTAAATTTTCCTTCAAGTTTTTTAAGTCCGAAGTGCTAATTAACGTATTCAGGTTTGGGTAATTTTTGAGGTCACGTTTTTTATATTTTTCAGAAGCGATTCTTTTTAAAATATCTGTTGATTCATCATTTAGCTCGGTTCTTGTTTTCTCTACTTCTAGAAATTTTAATGATACAGTACTTTTAAATATGTCATTAGAAATCGAATCATTAAATGTTGTCATTCCGTTCGTTAAAGGAATGATTGCAACTTTTAATTCTTTGTCTAGGAATGTATATTCTTTATTCAAGACTTTTTGTCCAAATGATACATTGGAGAATACAATGAATGCTAAAATCCAAAATTTTGTTTTCATACAGTATGTTTTTTCAAATTTCATATAACGTTTATGTATAAGTATTAGCTTCTAAGGTGTTATTTGCATCTTTATTGTAGGGCTTTCTATAATTTTGATCTATGTTTATCACTTGGGTTTTTAGCCATAAAAACGGTCATTTATGTACCGTGTTTGATAGTTTGAAATTCGAATAGCATTTTTAATGCCTTCTTTTGTAATCTTTTTTAGTTCAATCATTGCTTTAGTTCAGTTAATACTTTAATTGCTTTCTTTTTAAAGCCTTTACTGTGTTTGTCAATTTGATCATGAAGACAGATCGAAAATTCGTTTTTTAACTCGGGATATTTTTTAGTTATATGGATAAGCACTTTAAGAGCTCTTGATTTAGTCGTCACGTTAATTTGGTTAGATAAAATCCATTGAAATAGCAAGTCAATAGCTCTTGATTCATTTTCCAAAGGAACACCTGAAATTAACCAATAGGTAGCAAAGGATTCCGTAAAATTAAAATGGTCAATTTGTTTGCTTTGATTCAATAAATAGGGAAGCTCCACCAATAATTTGTTTGGATTCAATGCCCCAATTTCACTTAAAAGCCATGAAAATCGTAATGCAATTTTCTTATTACAGTGTAGGAGCGTGGAGAGCTTCTTTATATCAAGATCATTATTAACGATCACAGAAGCCCATACTTTTCTTTGAGCAGCTGTACTTGTTGGAAGATCAGTTTCCAATTCATTGTAAAAATCAATATTTGAAAAGCTTTCCTTCATTTTCTATTTGTAGCTAGTTGCTTTAACCTGTATAACAGGTTCTCTAAATTACATTTTTTTAAATTGAAGCGGTTCTATGTATTATTAATAAGTCAATTTTTATTTCCCACTCTAAAGTAAAGGGAGTAAAAATTTAAATAAGGTATTCATAGGAGCTTATTCCTACTCTTTTGGGGTGTAGAAGAGGCATATTCTGCTTTCGCACTTCAACT
>CAKZKZ010000225.1 GCA_937124495.1 uncultured Dokdonia sp.
CTGCATGGACCCCAGCTGTAAACTCTGGCACTGATCCATATTTTTCCATATAATAGGAAGATCTCTCTTGAAGTCTATGTTTATATGCATAAAACGCTTTAATACAATTCTGTTCTTTTACCCCCTTTTCCAGCTCCCAATTAAGTACCGCTTCGTCTCCCACATACTGATACACTTGTGCTTCATATTTTTCGACAACAGCTAGATCATAAAAACAATCTTTAATAAAATTACTATAATTTATATGCCCTATTCGCTCTGCAAGTGTTGTAGACCCCACAAGGTCTAGAAACATAAAAATCTGATGTGTTTCTTTAGGGGTATAAAAACTCCCATTAATGATCTTGATTAGGTTTCCCTTTCCAAGTACAAGGTCAATGTATTTAAAAAGGTTGATGGTAAAATTGACAATGAGCGCATATACAAATACGAGCCATAGTCCGTTAATACTATTTACAAATTCTGCGAGTGACGTGTCAGCCTGGATCACATTTGCCAACTTGAAGACACTAAAAACAATAACGACCAAAACAACGCCTAGTAGTAATTGTAGGATGATCAAATACACCTGTAATCTTACAAATGTGGTACGAGTCGTAAAGACTTGCTCTATACCATATTGAAGAAGACCGAAGAAAAATCCTTGAAAAAGCCAGACCGTAAGAAACATAACGAGTTCTGAGGTTCCTTCTTGATCAAAAAAAGCAATTTCTTTACTGGCTACCTGTGATGCCATGTGCCAGATAAGACTCCCAATAAACCAGCCTATCAAATACGCTTTGATAACATTTCTAAATCTTGGTTTTAATAAGTTCATTCCCTGTGTTATGCTATTAATGCTTTCGCGAAAGCGTCCTCATCACCTACTCATTTTCTGGTTAAGATATTTTCCTACGATAAGCGCCGTAAGTATCACCAAGTAAAACTGCCCCATTAAACCAATTAATATACTTGCCTTCTGGGCCAATACTGTTACAGGGTGAATATCTCCATACCCTATCGTTAAAAGTGTGATATAACTAAAATACATCAATCGTTCTGCAATATCTTGCGTTTGTCCTATTACCTCCAGATTTGTAAAAGAATCTGGATAGGATATTTCAATACTCAAGCAGATAAAAAAGCCTATCAACCCTAAGGAAATATAACCGCTGATTAACCCTAAAATGACTTTTCTATTTACATTTTCAGCTTTCCAAACCTGATAAATAAGCTCTCTAGTAATGATCAAATAGAAAAGAAAATAAGCTCCCATTTGAATAATAGATATACTCTTTTGACTATCAATTGATGTTTTAGTAATTCCATAGACAACACCCACGATCACAAGGAGTATAACAAGAAACCACATCAGTTTTCTTTTTTTTGATAGCAAAATGATCCCCGAAAAAATATTGAGCTGAAATAAAATAGGCGCAAAAAAAGATTCAAAAAGTTGTGGTGGTACCACTAGTGACCCAAAGAGTATTGCCAGTTGGCTCATCAAGAACATTTCAAAACGATATGGATATATTTTAGAAAGCATATCCTTATTCTAAAAGCTTCTCATCAAATTCATAGTCGTCATAATTTACCTTATACATCACTGCGTAAAATGCTGGTATGAATAATAATGTAATCACCGTACCAAATAAGAGCCCTACC
>CAKZKZ010000226.1 GCA_937124495.1 uncultured Dokdonia sp.
TGTGATTGGTTAATAATCTTGTGTGAACTCACAGTCATTTCGACAGAGCGAAGCACGAGCGACGAGAAATCGCATAGCTGTCCACAAATCTGTGTAATCTCTCCTAAAGTTTATCCTGAGCGCAGTCGAAGGGTCGAGATGACTAGTAAATCTTCAATAACAAATTAGGGTCAGGACAATTCTCTTTATAATATTCTAATGTGTTTTACGTCATAAAAAACGGAAAGTTCGATCCAGTTGTTCCATTTAGTAAATCTTAAGTAATAGATTAGGGTCTGAACAATTCTCTTTATAAAAAGACAGTCTATTTTTAGAACACACACCGGGATAATCACCTTCTTTTCCTTGCATGTCTATCACAATTTGAAAATGTAAATGGGGTGCATAATCGCCATTTTCAAAAGGTTGTCCAAGTGTAGCTATTTGATCTCCTGCTTTTATTTCTTTTCCTATTTTTAGACCGTCTAAGGAAGTTTTACTTAAATGTCCGTAAAGTGTATGAAATGTAAGATTTCTCATCTCATGTTTGAGAATAATGGTAGGCCCAGAATCTCCAAAATTAGTATTCTCTTGAAAGCTATGAATAGCTCCATCTAATGGTGCTATTACAGAAGTACCTGCATCACACCACAGGTCAATACCTAAATGGATATTACGTGTATCATCTGGACTAGCTGCTTGAAAATAATCAGAACGGTCGTATAACTTACGCTGTTCCAAATATCCCCCATAAGCAACCTTCGCTTGACGTTCTTTTAAAAACTCTTGTAATTGGATATGATGTTTTTCGGGATCCTTTAGTGTGTCTATATCAAGTTCTGTATTTGCACTTGATAGGTCTAAAGGTGTGTACACTGATTGTTTAAAATCTGATCGAATAACGGGTGTGAAATCTGATGTTAGAGTTGTTATTAATACCATATTATATTTTCCCTACTTTAATAATGCTATTTTCTTTTAAGCTTACTATTTCTTCATAAAAACGCTTAAGGATACTGTATTCAGAAGTCGAGAAAGACGTTTTTTTAAGTTGATATCTAAACCTACACGAAACTTTATTTCCATTAACATCAAAAAAGACCTTACATTCTCCTGCTTCATTAGGCAAAATAAGATGTTTACTTTTAGGAACATCAAGTACTTGATACATATCGTTTATCGTAAAGTCCATAGCATAGGTGATATCCTTTGTATATCCAAAATCAACAGGATATATTCTTGCCTCTGATTTAAAAGGAGAGTCTTTAAAACTTGTATTAAAAATAAAAGGATAGACATATAAAGCACCTCCACGTACCTCTACATCAGAAACAAAAGAATGATGAATAATTAATGGCTTTTTCGCATCATCCAAATTTTCTATAGCCTCATTATACAATTCAAAATCTGCTGATTCTTGATATATTTCTTTATCATCATCACGTATTAACTGCCTATTACTATACCCTAATTGTCCAGAATATATATTTTTTATGTTGCCTTCAATTTCTAAATCTTCATTAATAGATGCCTTAACTTCTACATAATTGACATTACGCGTTTGAGAACTAATAGGGTGCCAATAACTCCCATTCTCAAAATCCATAACTCTTGCCTTTGTATTAAAAACCTTAAAAGGCAACACGCCAAAAGACAAGAGCTTATCTGTAGCGTCTAGTAAATATGTTTTATCATCTATTTTTATGTGTGCCAACACATAATTAAACTCGTTTAGTACAGGAAATACTGACGAAGGGGTTTTATTAGCACGTGTAGAAGATAATGCTAACTGAACCTCAATATCTGCTGCTTTAAGGGCATTAATAAGAGATAGATTAATCTCTGCTATATTTCCTTTACTGTTTTCATAGGCATCTTTTACTCGTATATCAGAAAAAATACGATAATTCCCATTCCACGTGTAATGATCTCTAATAAATTCATATATAGCAATTGCCTTCTCTTTTTTATTAGATATTTTAAAAATTTCTTGTGGAATCACTTTTTGAAAATAGGAAGCATATTTTAATTGCCGTCCCATATCTTTTTCCTTTTTAAATTCTTTGTCTACATCTTCCCAAGTCTTTGCATATTTTTTATTATCTCCATTAAAATTAATAGATTCTGTGAGTTGGTATGATAATCTTGAAATATAATTTTCTTTAGCGAGCATATATGGTTCTTCTGAGTATGCAGGCATATCATACATAGCATAAACAGAAGCATCACAATCTGCCGATCCTGTACCTGAAATTTCAAAACAATCTTTCTTTATTGTAGATTCTTCTATGTCTAATTTTTTCAATCCAGTAATTGACCTATTATACAAATAATTACCAGGAATATCTGCACTAAATTCACTATATAACTTAGGAATATCTCCTTGAAAATCCCAGTTTCCGAAATTAAAAATAAAAGGAGATTCTATTCTATAAGTATATTCAATGATACTCCCATCCTGAACATCTGGAAATGTAAATCTTTTTTCAGACCATTTTTCTGAAAGGTCAATATCATAGATTCCTTTCTCATCTATGTACTTTTTCACCATACCATTGTGTGTAACGGCGTTTATCTCTATAACTTTTTCTGATGTTTTTTTTGTGCGATAGTAAGGGATGCCAACTTCTATCCCTTCGTATCTATTTACATCAAAGACTTTGATTTTTTTATGTACAATCTTAACAAGTCTAATGTAATTACCTATAAGTTCAAATGTATTTCTTCCTTTTTCAAACAAAACAACAGCAGCAGCCACAGTGTCTTTATCATATATTTTTAATTCATAATCTGCCTGTGTAATTCTTCCAAAATTAGCTTCCTTACGTTCTTTGTTTTGACCATAAGCAGAAACAGAAACACTTAAAAAAACAACCAACACTACTAAAAATGACTTCATATACTAATTTGTTATTCCAAAAATACCATTTCTTCTGTAACAAGATTCATAAAAAAACAGTCCTATGATAAAACAATACTCATGAAACAACATCTTTGGATCTTAGAACTCACATGTCGGATATATGTATGGTCAAAAATTTCGCTCTACGGAATCGGTAAAATTATAGGAGGGCAGTTTCATAGAGCAGGAAACCTTCCAGAAGAGATTGCTCAAACACCTATTGCTGAGGTAGGGAGTTTTGACTTAGCTTGGACCTTTTTTGGGTTTTCTGCTGGCTATATTTGGTTTATAGGCATCTCACAAATAATAGGTGGCGGATTGCTGCTTTTTAATAAAACAAAAATACTAGGAGTCTTTATATTGATTCCAATATTACTAAATATTATTGTCGTTGATTTCTTTTTTGAGATTTCGCCAGGTGCTATGTTAAGTGCCATCCTGTATTTCCTTATGTGTTGTTATATTCTATACTACAACAAAAAACAGCTCATAGAAGCTGTAAAAAAAATGTTAGAAATCACAAAGATCTCTAGAACGAAAAAAGTAAGATGGATAGGCTATGGGCTTTCTATATTGGCAGTGGGGTTAATTACTGTTGTTGAGATATTCTTAATTAATTGGGTAGGCAGGTAATTATTTTAATACAACATCACTATACTTTGCGGTAATCGTAATTACATTTGATGTGTTGCGAGATTTATGAAATCCATTGACCATAGATGTTTTATTACTTTTTATAGTTTTCGTTTCTAATTGACGTGGCGCTAAAAATTCATTAAGCTCCCCACTATAATTAAAATTAAAGGCACTATCTGGTAGATTCAATACAAGATCACTGTTTTCAAGAATAATGGTTAATGATCCAAAATCATCTACTACTTGCGGGATAGATAATTGTCCAAATGAACCTGAAAGCAATCCTGATCCTGATAAGGTATTAATAATAACATTACTAGAATTTGACGTTAATGCAATGTCTTTTGCCTGTGCAATGGTACATTCTTTTACGTGGTTTGCTTCTAGTGAGCCACCATTCCAGATCCCTACTGTTATTGGACTATATGAAACATTGATGGAGGTATTCCCTCCATCAATGCTTGTAGCTGTTAAACTTCCGTGAGATATAATTGCTTTTGGATTATATACCGCAGCCATTTTCACTTTACCGTAACGTACATTAAGATCTAGCACTGCCTTTTTAGGCATTTTGATAATGATCGTGCGTTTTACATCACGATTAGGCTTGTCATCTGTATCATAGTTAAAATGAAAACCAGAACTTTTATTTCCGTGTTCATCTTCACTATGGCGCTCTTCCCATTCTCCTTCATGCTCTTCTGCCCACTTCTCTACTTTTTTACCAAATTCTTCTCCCCATTTCTCCATGTCTTTTCCAAAATCTTCTCCCCAATCTTCAAAAGCTTTTCCTATAGATTCTCCAAAATTCTCTCCCCAATCTTCCATCGCTTTTTCAAAGCCTTCCATTTTGATTTCAAAATTATCTCCCCATTCTTCCATATCATTTTCAAAATCATCTCCCCAATCTTCCATGTCTTCTAACCAAGCATCTACTTCTCGTACTTTTACATTTGTATCATACTTTCTATTTAACTTCTTGACATAACCTTGCTTGTCTTTACGATATTCATTATCGTTAAAATTCATGTTTCCATCATTAGTAAATGGCCATCTTGGTATATCCATAAGACCACTTAGAGCGCCTCCTAAAAACCCTTTTTCAGAGAAATTATTTTCTTTTTCCCACTTCTCTACCGCTTTATCAAAGTCAGGGCCAAAACTCTTCTCCATTTCTTTTTCATAACGCTTTAAATAAGCTCTTCCTTCCTTACGATATGCCTCATGATCAAATTTTGTTTTCCCTAATTCTTCATAAAACTCTACAGGTAATGATGCTCCCATAAGTCCTTCTAAAATAGGTCCTACAACACCTTCAAGCACAGGCTCTACGATACTTAAACTACCTCCTACCAATTCTTCTATATTAAGATCTATATTAAGATCATCAAGATCATCAAGGTGAATCACATTCGCATCGCCTTTATATCCACTAGAACTGCTTATACGCACACGGTCACTACTTCCGGATACAGACAAATCCCAATCTCTTACGGCTCTATCTCCGTCTTTTCCTTCTACATACGCCTCTACAGAAACTTCATTTTTATTCCAAGTTTCAAAAATAACATCAGCATACCGTGTATCTACTGCTATCTCAACATCCTTATTGGTGTCAAATCGTTCTTTTAGTTTTTCTTTTTTGGCTTGTGCAAATACACTTCCTGATAGCATGATACATACTGCCATCAAGAACCAATATATTTTTGTTGTTTTCATTTTATTTAAAGTTTTTTAGATCGTTTGGATCGCATCTTCCTGAGATGCTTTTAGTTCAGTTAGCTTGCGTTTTAGTTTTGATAGTAACTCTGCTCGTAATTTTAAATTATCGATCATTGCATTTACCATTTCTTCACTAATACCGCTTTCTGTAAGCTCTTTATTTAATAGCTTATATTCTTCATTTAGACTACTTAATTGCTTTAAGAAAGAGTCGATAAGTTCTTGATTCTCATCATTAATTTCTAATCTTGCAATCTCTAGATTGATACTCGCTAGATAATAATCTTCTATTTTCTTAAAGTCTGGAGAAAGGTCACTTAACTGTAGTACTCTTTTCTCTTTTGGTACTTCTTGTGTTTCTGTAATAACAAGTGAAGGTCCTGTGTCCGCTTTCGCAAAAGCGTACTTAGAAACACTCCAAATAATACCACTTGCAAGGATAAGCATTGCGGCTATTTTCATAAAAAAGAAAACGCCTTTTTTAGAACCATTGTTGGTCTCTTCCTGTTGCGGCAATGCATTCATAAGACGATCTTCAAAACGAGATTGATGTCCTTCCTTTAATTGCATTGTTTTTTCTTCTTTTGCTTGCTTTAGCATTTTTCTAAGATCCTGTGCCATAGCTTTCTTTTTTTAATTGTGCTTGTAACTTTTTCTTACCGCGGTGCACCATGGTACGAGAAGCTACTTCTGTTATATTTAAAATTCCTGATATTTCCTGATGATCGTATCCTTCTATAAGGAATAGCATAAGCGGATAGCGATATTTTTCAGGTAACTCAGCGATTGTTTTCTTGACGTGATCTACCGTTACTTCATCATCTACATCCCAGTTTTCGGTATCGTCGTCTACTTTGCCTATCACTTCTTCATTAAGTGGGATCAGCGTTGCTTTTTTTGCCTTAATCATATCGAGACTTTTATTGATTACGATACGTTTTAACCAGGCTCCAAAAGTGACCTCTCCAGTAAACTGATGTAATTTTGCAAAAGCATTTATAAAGCCTTCATGCATGGCTTCTTCTGCCTCAAATGTGTTTTTCAAGAACCGAAAAGCTACGTGGTACATACCATCACAGTATTTATTGTACAGTTGCAACTGTGCCTTTCGATCGTTGCGTTTACATTGTTCTATAATATCAGTTGTAAGCAAAGTATTGTTTTTGGTTAGTGTTTACATCTATATAAAATAGATGCTTTTAATTTGCTATTCGTTCTAAAGACGATACTAAATTTATGATGTTGCAAAAAAAATGAAAAAAAATTCACCTCTTCAAATTTACTACCTTTACTTTATAGTAAATTTAGTGTATTTACAGGAGTTTCCTTAAAATTTACAAACACATAAAATAACCATTGAGTACTAACAAAGAACATAAAAAGATACTAAAAGGAATCAATCCTGCGTTTGCAAGAGGGGCTACTCGCAGCGTAAAACCTGTCCTTGATATGGATGTTCTTGCTCAAGAAATCATTGCTGGTAATCATACTGCATTATCAAAAGGGATCACACTTGTAGAAAGCACCGTTCTTAAACATCAAGAGCAAGGGCAACTCCTTATAGAAAAATGCCTTGCGCACTCCAATCAATCCATACGTATTGGGATTACTGGAGTTCCTGGCGTGGGTAAAAGCACCTTTATTGAATCTTTTGGAAGCTATCTTACGGAACTTGGCAAGAAAGTAGCTGTCCTCGCAGTAGACCCTTCCAGTTCTTTATCACACGGTAGTATTCTTGGAGACAAGACAAGAATGGCCGATTTATCTCAAGATAAGAATGCATTTATTAGACCTTCTGCTTCCGGAAATTCTCTAGGTGGTGTTGCTCGTAAAACGAGAGAGGCTATTATTTTATGTGAAGCTGCTGGATTTGATACTATTATTATAGAAACCGTTGGTGTAGGACAGAGTGAGACGGTGGTACACTCTATGGTAGATTTCTTCTTACTATTAAAATTAGCAGGGGCGGGTGATGAGTTACAGGGCATCAAAAGAGGTATTATTGAAATGGCAGACGCTATTGTTATTAATAAAGCCGATGGAGAGAATGAAAAACCTGCAAGGTTGGCTAAGGCCGCTTTCGCGAAAGCGTTACACTTATATCCACCAAAAGATAGTAATTGGGCTCCTAAAGTAAATACCTGTAGTGCTATAGAACACAAAGGAATTTCTGATATCTGGGCACTTATCATGTCCTATAAAGAGCTTACGCAAGAGAATGGGTACTTTACGACCAAACGTCATGAGCAAAATACGTATTGGTTATTACAGACTATTGAGAATAGTTTAAAAGAAAACTTTTATAGAGATCCAAACGTAAAGGAACGTTTACCTATATTATTAGATCAATTATCTAAAAATAGGATATCTCCATTTATTGCTGCTCAGGAATTATTGGCTATTAAGAAAAAATAATACGTTGAGTGACTAGAATGATTTAATCATAAAAAACAAATGGCTCGCAATTGCGAGCCATTTATATATTTAAGTTGTATCTGGACGTCCTTTGAGACGCTTTTCTATCTTACGTTTTTTTTCTGTAAGCCTCTTCATCATATCCATCAGTTCTGGTTCTTTTGTTTCCTTGAAAATATCATTAATTGCTAAAATGAGTCGCTTTGCTTCTCGAGAAGCTACTACGCGATCACTTGTTGACATATGACTCATCTTGGAATTTTCAAAAGCCACCGCTTCATCTAAAATATCCTTAGTTGTTTTTGTTTGTTCCATAATTATTATAAAGTCCGTAAATGTAAATAAACAAAGCTTATTAGACAAAAAAGATTCATTGATTATGCTTATGTTAACATTTAATTCATTATATATAGAAAAAATTAGTCCTATTTAAAACATAAACAAAAAATTTAATTCACTGAAATTCAGCTATCTAATATTTTTAAATGAATTTTTCACAAGTTTATATTTATTTTAAAAAAGATCAATTTTACGCTATAAATAATTACATTTTAGCTCCCTAAGAGTAAATAAATTCTATTTTGTTTAAGTTATATGATGTTCTATTAAATTAATAATGAATATCTGTTATCTAAAAACATCTTAAAAATTTATACAATAATCTATCCTTTAAAAAGGAAGTAGTTATTATTTTTCAGAAGATTTCTTAATAAAAAGGTAATACCCATTTACCAATAAAATAGCAACATTGGTAATAATAATTGGAATACTCGTAAGTAAAATTCCATAAGCAACAAAAAGTACACACCCTATGGAGTTAACAATTCTAAGTTGCCTAATATCTTTTCTAAAAAAAGATAATAGCACAAATAAACTAGCTAGATACCCTACAACTTCTACTGAATTAAATTCTATCATTCATATTTTTTTTGAGCGTACAAATCTAAGAATCATTCGTAGATATCACATAGTGTTCTCTATTTAGTTATTTTATTTTTACTTTCTTATTTTATGGAGTTATTTAAACTTTTTTAATTGACTTCTATATGTAACTATTGTTACTGTACAGAAATACCTATCATTTTACTTTTGTTGAGAAATAATTTTAATATGCTAGGAAAAGGATTTAAATTGTATAGTATTCTTAGGATGAAATGCCCTCAATGCCACGAAGGAAGTTTTTTTAAAGGACAACATCCATACCAATTCAACACTATGGGGGTACTACATAAAAACTGTAAGAAATGCAATGTTAAATTTGAACTAGAAACCGGATTTTATCAAGGTTCTTACTACATTTCTTATGGACTTGGTGTCGCTTTATTTATAGCCGTATGGCTACTTATTATGCTATTCAAAGAAAATTATTCTCCTGGTTTATTATTATTTTCATTTTTAGGAGCATTACTTTTATTATTTCCATTACTCTATGCATTATCTAAAATCATCTGGGCAAATCTCTTTTTCAGGTATAAAAAACCTAATCAATCTATAAACATTGTAAATTCACAGGATGATTCAAGAATTAAAAAATAGCTATGGACATCTTTTTGAAGATGCCCTTCTTGAAGAAATCTGTAGAGTGGGTACTTTTAAAGAAATTCCTGAAGGCTTTAAGATGATAGAAATTGGTCAATATGTAAAATCTATGCCATTACTTATAAGTGGAGCTATCAAGATTTTAAGAGATGATACCGATGGAGATGAGTTATTATTATATTTCTTAGAAAAAGGAGATACCTGTGCAATGACTCTAAGCTGCTGCCTTGGAGAGACAAAAAGTGAGATTCGTGCTATTGCAGAAACAGACACAAAACTTATCATGATTCCTATAGAAAAGATGGAAACATGGACGGCTACCTATAAGAGTTGGAGAAATTTTGTTTTTGATAGTTATCATACACGTCTTATGGAAATGCTAGAAACGATAGATAGTATTGCTTTCATGAAAATGGATGAGCGTCTATTAAAGTATCTTAGGGACAAATCTAAAGTAAATGATAGTACTGTCATTCATAGCACACATCAAGAAATTGCGTATGAGTTACATACTTCTAGAGTTGTGATCTCACGGCTCTTAAAAAAATTAGAGAATCAAGATAAAATCGAATTGCATAGAAATAGTATTCATATAAAGTCACTCTAACAACTACTAATGGAGATTTTTCAAATTCTTGGTTATGCTGGTGCCTTATGTATAGGTATTGTTTTAGGTCTTATAGGTGGTGGAGGTTCTATATTAACCGTTCCTATTCTAGTATACCTTCTATATCTTAATCCCGTTACTGCTACGGCATACTCACTTTTTGTGGTAGGTGTATCTGCTCTTGTGGGTGCCATTCAAAATATAAGAAAAGGGCTTGTCGATTTTAGAACGGCTATTGTCTTTGCTATTCCAGCATTTATAGCAGTTTATGCTACTAGAAAATTTATAGTCCCTAGTATTCCAGATCGCTTATTTTCTATAGGAGATTTTGTGGTGACTAAAGACATAGGGATCATGACCTTCTTTGCAATTATTATGTTGCTGGCCTCTATTTCAATGATACGTTCTAAACGTAAAGAAGAATGCAAAGAAACTGTTGTTCGTTACAATTATCCCATCATTATGATAGAAGGTATTGTAATAGGTGTATTAACTGGTATTGTAGGCGCTGGAGGAGGCTTCCTAATCATTCCCGCATTAGTAATACTGGCAAAGCTTCCTATGAAAAAAGCAGTGGCAACCTCTTTATTAATTATTGCTATAAAATCATTAATTGGTTTTATAGGAGATATAGAAAACTTAACGATAGATTGGCCATTCCTATTACGTTTTACGAGCCTTTCTGTTGTAGGTATCTTTATTGGAACGTGGCTTTCCACCTTTATTGATGGCAAAAAATTAAAAAAAGGATTTGGCTGGTTTGTGCTTGTTATGGGAATTTATATCATGATTAAGGAATTTACGAAATAACTATGTAACTTATGTTACTGCTTACTAGATAAAAGCATATTAATTTAGCTTTCGCGAAAGCATAATAACAAATACATATAATATGAAAATCGAACAAATCTATACCGGATGTCTAGCCCAAGGCGCTTATTATATTGAAAGCAAAGGAGAAGTTGCTATTATTGATCCTTTACGAGAAACACAACCTTATCTAGACAAAGCACATCAAGCAAACGCAACAATTACATATATTTTTGAAACACACTTTCATGCTGATTTTGTGAGTGGTCATATTACCCTATCTAAACAAACAGGAGCTCCTATTGTTTATGGCCCTAATGCAAATCCTTCTTTTGATGCTGTCATTGCTACAGATGGGCAAGAATTTAAAATTGGAGAGATTACATTAGTAGTGCTTCACACCCCTGGTCATACCATGGAAAGTACTACCTACCTCTTACGTGATGCTACAGGGAAAGACCATGCGATCTTTAGTGGTGACACCTTATTTCTAGGAGATGTAGGGCGTCCAGATCTAGCGCAAAAAGCAGCTTCAATGACACAAGAAGAATTGGCAGAAATCCTATATGATAGTTTGCGTACTAAGATAATGACGCTTGCAGATGATGTGATTGTATATCCTGCGCATGGAGCAGGCTCTGCTTGTGGGAAAAACTTGAGCAAAGAAACTGTTGGGACTATAGGCGGTCAAAAACAAAATAATTACGCCCTAAGAGCTAATATGACAAAAGCTGAGTTTGTAAAAGAAGTGACAGATGGCTTGCTTCCTCCTCCTACCTATTTCCCATTGAATGTGAAGATGAATAAAGAAGGGTATGAAGATCTAGATACTGTCATAAAAAGAGGTTCTCATGCATTATCACCAAAAGAATTTGAAGCAGCTGCCAATGAAACTGGTGCCATTATACTAGATGTGCGCCATCAAAAAGAGTTTGCAGCAGGGCATATCCCTCGTTCTATTTTTATAGGATTAGACGGCGGATTTGCTCCTTGGGTAGGTGCTTTAATAGGAGATGTAGCACAACCCATCTTATTAATTACTTCTGAAGGTCGAGAAGAAGAAACTATTACGAGATTATCCCGTGTAGGATTTGATCAGACTATAGGATATTTAAAAGGAGGCTTTGAGGCTTGGAAAAAAGCAGCCATGGAATACGACACAGTAACTTCTATACCCGCTACAGATTTCAAAACAATTCTCGAAGAAAAAGAAGTGCCTGTCTATGATGTACGAAAACAAGGTGAATATGCATCTGAGCATATCAACAATGCGCATCATACGCCTTTGAGTTTTTTAAATGATTATCTAGACTCCTACCCTAGTGACACCAACTTTTATGTACATTGCGCAGGAGGATATCGCAGTATGATTGCTATATCTATTTTAAAAAGTAGGGGGATTCATAATAGTATCGATATTGCTGGTGGATTTAACGCGATTAAGGAAGCTCAAATTCCAGTGACCAACT
>CAKZKZ010000227.1 GCA_937124495.1 uncultured Dokdonia sp.
GAAAAAGAACAAGCAGATATGCAACATTTTATGGTTACATTGGTATTATCATTTCTGACATAAAATAGTACGTAAAAATGCATAACACTAATTGGGGAATTTTAGGATGTGGACATATCGCTCATAAATTTGCAGAAGATATTCTAGCAACAGAAGGAGCTACACTATATGCTGTAGGAAGTCGTAGTTTGGAAAAAGCAAAAGATTTTAAACAACAGCATCAAGCACATAAAGCATATGCTTCGTACGAAGAACTCGTAAAAGATCCTGCTGTAGATATCATCTATATTGCGACACCGCACACCTATCATAAAGAAGTGACATTTCTTTGCCTAGAACATAGCAAAGCCGTGTTGTGTGAGAAACCTTTTGCTATGAATCGCAAGGAGGTTGAGGCTATGATCGCTTTCGCGAAAGCGGAAAAAACCTTCTTAATGGAAGCCTTATGGACCTATTTTATACCCCATTATCAATTTGTACTTCAAACCGTACATTCAGGCGAATTGGGAGCTATACAAAGTGTAAAAGCAGATTTTGGGATAGACGTCCCTAAAGATCCAACCCACAGATTATACAATAAAAAATTGGGCGGAGGAGGCTTACTAGACGTGGGGATTTATCCATTATTTGCAGCCATGACTTTACTGGGAACCCCCGAAGCTATAGCCGCCAAAGCTACATTAGACACCAACGGAATAGATCTTAATTGTGACATGGAACTTACCTATCCTAACCAAGTGAAAGCACATTTATTCTCAGCTATAGATACACAAACTGACACCACCTGTCATATCGAACTAGAAAAAGGCACCATACGCATCAACAGTCGTTTTCATGATCCTACCAATGTCACTATAACAAAAAACGGAATCACAGAAACCATCGACTTTCCAGTCACCGTACACGGGTATCATTATGAAATTGTACACTGTCAAGAAATGCTAGCAAAAGGAAGAACAGAAAGTAATATCATGACTTTTGAAAAAAGTATGGAACTTATTACACTCTTAGATAACGTACGTGAAAAAATTGGCTTGAGATACGAGTAATGAGATGATAGTACTTATCATGTAAATTATTATAAATTGAAGTTACCCTTCACCTTTAGGAGAAGATTAGAATGAATGATTTTTCTATATCTTTATGGTATGAATCACTTAAAATACAAAGAGACACAAACAATGTATTGGTTTGTCGCGCTATTTGCATTGATTACTATTTTTATAGGGCTTGCAACCTATTTTCAATGGGGAAATAGACCTATTACATCTTGGCTATATGCTATTCCTTTACTCGTTATTAATATCTTACCAGTCATCGCCTTTTATAATATGACGATTACCATTGATACAGAAATGGCAATCGTGAAATTTGGAATAGGGTGGCTACAAAGAAAAATCCCTGTACAAGATCTTGATCTCACTACTGCCGAAATAGTACACTTACCTTGGTATGTGGGAATAGGCT
>CAKZKZ010000228.1 GCA_937124495.1 uncultured Dokdonia sp.
ATTTAACAGAAATTCCTATAGAGCTATCTAATCTTACAGAGCTTACAAGACTTGATGTAAGTGACAATAAAATTACGGAAATAAAAGGGTTAGAAACATTAGAGAAACTTTTAAATCTTAATTTATCAGATAATCATATTACCGAAATAAAAGGATTAGAAACACTTATTAAATTAAATAAGCTGTATTTGTCAGGGAATCATATTACTGAAATAAAAGGACTAGACAATCTTCAGGAATTAGATATACTCAACCTCTTTTTAAATCGAATCACTGAAATAAAAGGGTTAGAAGCACTCAAAAATCTAACGAGTTTAGATTTGGGTGAAAATCAAATAACAGAAATCAAAGGATTAGACAACCTTACACAGTTATGGGGTTTATATTTAGATAACAATAAAATTATTAATACAAAAAACTTAAAAAAACTAACAAGGTTAAGAAAGCTATATTTAGATAACAATAAAATTACTAAAATACAGGAGTTAGAAACAATTGTAAATCTTAACAAACTAATATTAGATGGAAATGAAATAACAGTATTTCCAGAACCTCTATTAGATATTAATTTAAATATTATTGTAAACGAAAATGTATATGACAATAAATATTCTAATGAAAATTGTATCTCTTTAGGGAATAACCCATTGATAACCCCTCCCTACGAAGTTGTAGCTAATGGGAATGATGCCATACGAGAATACTATGCTCAGAGTAAAAAAGGAGATGAATTATTGTTAGAAGCAAAACTTATTTTACTCGGTGATGGACGTTCTGGAAAAACATCATTAGCAAATCGGCTTTTAGGGAAAGAACTTCCCGCAGAAGAAGATCGTACCCAAGGGGTAGATGTTATCATTGGTGCCTATACCTTCCCCACCCCAAATGGAAGTGCCTTTAAGTTAAATATTTGGGATTTTGCAGGGCAAGATAAATACAAAACACTACATCAATTATTCTATACAGAAAGTAGCTTATATGTGATGGTCGCTGCTAGCGGCAATAATAATATTGATTATAATGATTGGTTTCAAGCAGCAGCCCTTTTTGGAGAAGGGAGTCCGTTGCTTTTAGTCTTAAATGAATTTAAGACAGGTATTGGTATGGGGAGTTTTGACAAAACGTATTGGAAAAAACAATTTCCAGAACTTTTAAAAGAGGTATTCACTTCCAATCTTAAAACAAAAGCAAATTTCCCTATTGTAGAAGAGCATATTCAATTCTTTGCACAAACACTACCGCATACCAAATATGCGTTTCCATCCAATTGGGCAACCGTACGACGGGTGTTAAATGAAAGAAGAAATGAACAATTTATTTCCTTAAAGGAATACTTACGAATATGTAAAGACAACAATCTTCCTGAAAGAGAAAGCGCCTTGATATTAAGCTCGGTACTTCATAAAGTTGGAGATTGTTTACATTACCAAAAAAGCGAATTATTACGACAAATTATTATCCTAAAAAATGAATGGGCCACAGAAGCTGTTTATAAAATGCTAGATGATACGATAGTAGCCGAAGACAAGTGTGGCTTCTTTGATGAAGCAGATGCCAGAAGAGTTTGGAATAACGAGGACTATATTGATATGATCCCACAGTTATTAGAACTGATGCAACAATTCAAATTAGCGTATCAACTACCTGGTAAGCAAGAATATGTAACGCCTCCCTTATTACCATTAGCAAGACCTGAACGTTTTACCTGGCCAGAAATAGATTCCTTAGAACTCTACATAGCATATGAGTTTTTACCGAAAGCTTTACTCACTCAATTTATTGTAAGTAGACATACAGATATTGCCGAAGAAAGAACCTTAGTGTGGCGTCACGGTGTGATTTTACAATGGAAAGACAAAGCACTTGCCGAAGTATCAAAAACAAAATTACATGGTAAAGATGCCATCTATATTCGTACACAAGGAAATGATAGAAAAGGAATGATGACCGTTATTCTAAATACATTTAGAGAACTACACAAAAAATACAAAGGCATTAAGTATGACGAAAAAGTCCCTTGTACCTGTGATGGGTGTACCAAAAAACAGAACAAACAACATTATTATGATTTTGGAAAACTCAATTTCCGACTAGAAAAAGGTAGACATGATGCTGAATGTTTAGAATCATTGAATATTATAAATATTATAAAATTACTCGAAAACACCTTTATTTTTGAAAAAAGAGAAGAAGGCAGAGCCATTCATTTGAAAAAAAATATCGAAGAAGAAAACATTAATAAAATACGTGTTATCAAATTATTTGTTGCCTCTTCGTCAGAACTCGAAAAAGAGCGAAAAAAAATTGAAGAGGCCCTAGGTAGAAAAAATGATTCTTTACGTAAACGTGGCTTTATTGTTAAGTTATCGATATGGGAAGACGCCAAGTATATAGGTAAATCACTACGCTCTCAAGATAATTATAGCTTAGAGATAGAAGAATGTAATCTATTCTGCATGCTCTTTTACTCTAAAGTAGGAAAGTATTCTTTAGAAGAGTTTGAACTAGCAAAATCATTATTTGATAAAGAACAAATGCCAAGAATCTGTATCTTTCAAAAAGATATTGACCTCCCTAAAGATCAAAGTAGGAGAGATTCCACAAGTCGTTTTAATTTTATAGATAAAATAACGGAGTTAGAACATTTTCCTATGCTTTATAAAAATAAAGATCAACTTGTAAATGAATTGGAAGATATCATAGATAAAGTACTCCTAGATACGCCATTTGTAGATACGTTAGGATTTGAATAAACTAAAAAATATGATGACAGCAGAAGACACATTCAAAAAATATGCAGAAAATTGGATAGAAAATAACATAACCAATGTCGTTCCCATTATTGGCAGTGGTGTCAATATGCAAGCTGCCACATTAGAAGGAAAAAAACAGCTCCTCAATTGGGATACCTTAATAAAAGAAATTATATCAGAATTTGGGATTTCAGCATCAGAATTACCTACTTCATTTCTTAGAAAATGGGAGACCGTATTAAGAATCGTAGCTGTCAATACCCGAGGATATCAACCCTATGCCACCGAAAAAGACTTACAAAAAAAAGTGCAAGGTATTCTAAACAGTTTTGAAGAAGATAGTAAGAATTATTCCTTGTATAAAACAATACTAGATGTTGGTTTTAAAGATATTATCTCTTTAAATTTTGATCGCAGTTTATCTCTAGCCGGAAACACAAAGTCTGTAAAATCTTTATCTGATCAAAAAAGTAAAGATGCCGTGACTCTCTACAGACATAGTCAACTTAATAATCCAAACTCTACAAGAATATGGTATCCACATGGAGATACGAAAAGGTTGGATACTATTAAATTAGGGATTAGAAAATACGGAATCTATATCAATTGGATAGAAAGTTTACGAGGTTCTTACATGAATAGATGGTATGAAGAAGACCAAAAATACTGTAATTATAACAGACGTGATTGGATTCCGCCTACCGAGTGGGATCACATCATAAGAACACAGTCTATCACTCCTAATTGGGTAGATATTTTTAAAAGCGCTCCCCTATTATTTATTGGCTGTAGTCTGTTACCAGATGAGTGGCCATTATGGTATTTGCTAAATCAAAGAGCGAGACAAACTGCTTTTCTAGATCAAAAAGGATCACCAGACAATCGTCCAGAAACAGTTGTATTATCAGCAGGTAGTCAAAAACCTCAACATCTATTAAACAGTCCTGAATATATCGTGAACATTCATTTTGAAACTTATGATAAAATGTGGGAAACAGTGCTAGATTTCTTTGAAAAAAATCGGTTATAATAATACAATGATTTTATACGCTTTCGCGAAAGCGTATACAGAAAGAATAACTTTATAGTAATATATAGACTGTGTCATCATCACCTTATGAACCTAGAACAAAACAAACAAAACGCCATTGCCTTTTATAAAATGGCGTATGAAGGCAATCCAGCAGCAGCCATTGAACGCTATACAGGGCAAGAATATATACAACACAATCCAGATGTAGCCGATGGTACACAAGGGTTTATTGACTACTTTGAGCGAATGCAAAAAGAATACCCTGACAAGTCTATTCAATTTGTGCGATGCATCGCAGAAGGAGAACTCGTCGCTTTACACACACATCAAACATGGCCTGGAAATGATCAATATGTGACCATGGATTTTTTTAGGTTTGATCAACATGGAAAAATCTGTGAGCATTGGGATGCCATCCAACAGATTCCAAAAAAATCTGCACATCTAAATACAATGTATTAATCACTTATTCCTATCTTCATCGTTATGAAGAGAAGAACCTTTATTGAATCTATGGGAATTTTAGGAGCTACTGCTCTACTTCCTGTTTCCTGCTTAACCATGCAAACACCTAAAAATTATAAACTAGGATATCAATTATTCTCTATTAGAGATGAGATGGCAAAAGATCCCATTGCGACGCTAAAGTTTCTCAAAAACCTAGGCTATCAAGATTTTGAAGTCTATGGTTTTGATGCTGAAAAAGGGTTGTATTACGGACATTCAGCATCCGATTTTAAAAAAATCTTAGATGATTTAGACCTTTCTGTTTCCAGCGGTCATTATGGATTCTCTTCATATCTAAATGCTTCTAATGATAATTTAAAACATTTTGTAAATCAATGTATCATAGGTGCTAAAACATTGAATAGTGCCTATATTACATGGCCATGGATAGCTCCAGAACAACGAACTATCGACACCTTTAAGATCATGTCTCATAAATTAAATAAGATTGGAGAGCAAATCACAGCGGCTGGACTCGGTTTTGCCTATCATAATCACGGTTTTGAATTTGAAGATCACAACGGTCAGAATGGGTATGATATCATCCTTTCAGAAACAGATGCCTCCCTAGTAAAACTCCAAATGGATATGTACTGGGTCATGCACTCTTCAAAATATACACCCAAAGAGCTAATCCAAAAACAACCGGAAAGATATGTAATGTGGCATATCAAAGACATGGATCCAAAAACCAAAGATTATACAGAACTCGGAAACGGCTCTATAGATTATAAGAAACTCCTTCCCGATCCAACCACTTCAGGGCTTGAATTCTATTACATAGAACAAGGAGGTAATTTTACTCATAACTCTTTACAAAGTGCTACAGATAGTGCTATCTATTTTAAAGAACAACTTCAATCCTATTTGTAAAAATTGGGTTCTAGTTAAATTATGTTGTAACATTTTTACAATTTACTGACATATAATCGAATGTTATATAAAATAAATCTCTAGTAATTATAGCGTATTTTATATTTCAATACTCCATATAACCATCAAAAAAATTATGAAAGACAGTGCACTTTGGTCAAGAATAGATCATTTTAAACTAGATGATAACAACGCTACGTTTACATTTTCAAAAAGACTCGCTAGAGATAATAATTGGTCTAAAG
This sequence comes from uncultured Dokdonia sp., assembly GCA_937124495.1. Taxonomy (GTDB): domain Bacteria; phylum Bacteroidota; class Bacteroidia; order Flavobacteriales; family Flavobacteriaceae; genus Dokdonia. The sequence continues at coordinate 5,412 of CAKZKZ010000228.1, forward strand.
GATATACAGAAAAAACCATTCAGGAGTATAAAAAATTTATATACTTATGTTGTGTAAGCACTGATCCTATAACACCTTCTGATGCTGTAGATCAAGTTTGGCATTTACACTTAACATATACAAA